>JACRCY010000157.1 GCA_016218785.1 Deltaproteobacteria bacterium | reverse complement strand
GCCCTCGTGGCCCGGCCCGCCGGCCCACGCCTGGTCGTGGTTGCCTTGTCGGCCGCGGCCGCCCTGGGGCTCGGGGCACTCGCCGTCTACGCCGTGCCGCGTCTCCTCGGCCGCACGGCAGCCGTGGCGCCGCCGCGCCCGGTCGTGGAGGCCCCGCCGGCCACGCGCACTCACGCTCGCCGCCCCGGCAGTGGCCTTGCTGCTCGCGGTCACCCCGGCCGCCGCGCAGCAGGGCGCCAAGGCGGAGGCCCGCAAGCACTTCCAGCGCGCGCTGGAGCTGGTCGAGGAGGGAGCGCTGGCCGACGCGGCCGAGGACGCCTACGTCTACGGCGAGGGATGAGCGAGCTTCTGTTCGTCGACACCTGGGGGTGGCTGGCGCTCGCGGACGCACCGGGACCAGGGGCACGCCGACGCCGCGAAGGCCTACCGCGAGTGTCGCGGCGGCGGCATGATCCCGGTCACCTCGGACTACGTGCTGGACGAGTTCGTGACTGCCCTGTTCCGTGCCGTCAGCTTCGCCCGCGCGGTCGCTGCCACCGAGAGCCTGCTCGAGGCGATCCGCACCGGAGGCGCTCAGCTCCAGCCGGTCGACCAGCTCGCGTTTGACGAGGCCTGGCGGTTGCGGCGACAGCTCGCTGACCAGCCGAACATCTCGTTCACCGACCTCACGTCCATGGTGCTCATGCGACGCGCGGGCATCCGTTGGGTCCTCACGGCGGGCCAGCACTTCCGGCACGTCAACTTCGGGTTTGAGTTGGTGCCGTCGCCTATCAGCTCCCGAGCATGCGGCGACAGCCGCGCGTCGTCCGCGATCCACCAGAGGAAGGCGTGCGTGTCGAGCAGAGCCCTCATCTGTCGAAGGTCGCCTGCACGTCGGGCGGGAGAGGCGCGTCGAAGTCGTCTGCCACGCGGATGCGACCGCGGGCGCTGCCCGGGGTGCGACGCGCGGTGGGCCCGCGCACGGGCACCAGCTTCGCGACCGGCTCGCCGGCCTCGGCGAGGACGACCTCTTCCCCCTGGCGCACCCGCTCCAGGAGTCGCGCGAGCTGCGCACCTTGCGCCTCGACGATGACCGCCATGAAGAAGCCTCCCGATCCTGCGACGATCGTGCGGCATGCCATGAGCTACGTCAAGGACGGTTCCGGCCACCGGGTTCGGGCCACGCGCCGTCGGGACACCGGGTCGCGCTACCCCGTCGCCGCTCCGAGTCGCTCTCCTCGCCGCCCACCGCCGCTCTGTCAGCGCAGTTGCAGAAACTCGTTGAGCGAGAACCCCGCCGCCTTGAGGATCCGTGCCGCGAACCCCTGCGCCTTGAGGAAGGCCACGATCTCTCGGGCCGTCACCTGGGGCATTCGACCCATCACGCGAGCCCGAGCGTCAGCTCCTCGACATGAACCAGGTGTTCCTGCTGCGGGACCGGCTGCCCATGGGCCAGGAGGGACTCGACGTGTTGCTGGATGGCCTCGCGGATGTTGCGGCGGGCCTCCTCGATAGACCTGCCGTTGCTGAAGCACCCCGGCAACGTGGGGCTCGACGCCAGGTACCCCTCGTCCTCGGGCTCTTTCTCGATGACGATCTCGAACGTGTAGAAGGTCATGTCCGCTCTTGGCCTCTGTGATCGAGTATACCCGCTGGCTCGCGGCGGACAAAGGGGCGGCGCGCACACTGTACCAACCCCGACGGTGCTCGGCAGAAGCGCCAGGAACGAAGGCGGCCTGGCGGGCGTCCTCTGCTGCAAGGACCCGCCGGTGAGCGGGCATTGGCGAGAAGTTGATGTGGCGGTCGACTGGGCAGACCGGTCAGCGGTTTGCCACGAACTCCTCTGCCGAAACCCCCGCCTGCCGGAGTATGCCGGCGAGGGTCCCGACTGCGAACTCGTCGTGGAGCGGCACGACACAGCCCACCACCGCATCCGGCGGGCCCTTCCGCAGCACGACGTGGCTGCCGCGCTGCCTCACCCGCTCGAGGCCGAGCCGCTCCAGGGTGCCTCTCGCGACCGTGCCGGCGACGCGCGGCATCCGTATGCGCCCCGTGCGCCCCGAGCCCACCGCCCGGCCGCTGCGCGGGCGGCTCGTCACGCGGCGGGGGCGGGCACCTCACGCCGACGGCACCGGGGGAGGTGAGCCTGGAGTGGTCCCTCGCGGCCCTCCTCAATTGACATTTGGTCAATCCGAGGCCATGCTGAACTCGTGAGGCGCGGCGAGGCCGTCCGAGTCATTCGGCGCGCGGCGGGGCGGCGGCCGCGTTCGCGGAGAAGGGGAGCTCCTACCGAGTGCCCCTGGTGCGCATCCTCAGCGACGCCCTGGGCGACGGCCGCCGGCCTCGCGCCCATCAGGTGCTCCGGGTGGACCACGGGACCGTGGAGCTGGCGGTCCCGCGCGGGTGGATCGCGAGCGCGGGAGAAGGATGTCTCACCGTCACCGACGCGACCGACGAGTGCGCGCTCGAGATCTCGTACCTGCTCCTGCCGCCGCTGCCACCGGAGGCGCCCTCGCTCGCGTCCCGCCTCGAGCACGCCCTCGGCGCAGACGGCCATGAGGCTCCAATCGTCACGCGCCGCGATGGGTCGCTCGACGTGGCCTGGGCCGACTACGAGTACGAGTCGCCCGACCCCCACCGCGGCGACGCTCGGCGGCCGGCGCGCGGGCGCTGGCTGCTGGCGGCGAACGACCGCGTCCAGCTCCTGGCGACGTTCTCCTACTGGGTCGACGACGCCCCTTGGGCCCTCGAAGCGTGGGAGTGGATGATGAGCTCGATCCGGCTGGCGGAGGAGCCGGTCGGCGACGGGAGCCTCGAGGACTGGAACCTGCGCCCCGGCAGCGGGGAGTGATCGCGATGCGCGGACTTCCCGCCCAGGGCGACGCAATCCACTCCGCCGGTCACTTGAACACGTGCCTCACTGGCATGGGGTGGGGTGGATACAGCCGATTGCCCAGATGCGTCACCACCGGCGCGACGGGGAAGCCGCGACCCTTGGCGTAGGCGAAGACCTCGCCCAGGCGCGCGCCCATGCGCGTCTTGGCGTCCGACGAGAGCTGCCCGAAGTCGAGGACCTTCACGCCGGCGGCGATGCCAGCCGCCGGGAGCGAGTAGGGGAGGATGAAGTAGGTGTCGTGCTCGCGCAGCCGCGCGTAGTCGAACCCCGCGTAGAGGAAAGTGAGGTGGTCGCGGTCAAGGGCCCAGAGCGCCCCCCCGAGGAGGTCGCCGTTCCGTCGCATGGCGACGAGGCGACAGGCGGGCCCGAGCTCGCGCCCGAGGGCGCGGAAGAACGCCGGGGTCAGCGTCTCGATGTGGAAGTCGGTGTGGTCCATGACCTGCAGGTAGAGCAGGTGGAACTCGTCGACGTGGTCCTCGATGCGCGCTCCGAGGTCGAGGGTCACCCCGGGCAGGTCGCGACGGGCGAGGTTGGCGCGTGCCTGACGACGGTAGCCCGAGCGGAGGGCCTGCAGGTACTCGCCGAAGGTTCGCCAGCGGATCTCCATGGACGCGAACGGGAGCGAGTGGAGGCGGAGGTAGCCGTGGCGGCGCAGGCGGTCCCAGACGGTGGTCTCCTCGGTGCGGAACTCCTTGAAGACGACGACGTTGGAGCCCGCGCTCTGCGCCAGGGCCTCGGCGCGTGCCGCGAGCCGATCGATCACCGCGTCGGCCGTCGCCGGGTCGGCGATGACCGCCTCGTTGCCGCCCTGCCCGGCCCACACCCCGCAGGTGGTGGAGCGCAGGCGCGCGAACCCGGGCCAGAAGCCGCGCACGTGGGCCGCGCCGGCGCGAATGGCCTTCGGCGCCATCAGGTCGAGACCGAAGGCCACCTGCGAGAAGGCCGCGCCGCCGAGGAACCGCGCGCCGTCGTACACGCCCAGGTACCGCAGGGTGACCCCCTCGATGCCACCCGTCTCGTACGCGCGCAGGAAGCCCGGCATGGCCACGTTCTGGCCCGCCGGCCGCGCCCGCTCCCACGCCGGGTCAAGGTGCCGGGCGTCGGGGTACTCGACGGCCCTCAGCACGACGGTGCCCCAGGTTCGCTCTTCGCGATCGGCCGCGCCATGCCTGCCCGGTAGCGCGCGACCTCCCCGGGACGGTAGCGCGCGGGCGCGTGCGCGAGCTGCCAGAGGATCTTGGCCGCGCCCCACACGTTGCGGGGGATCTGGGGCGACCAGAGGGGCGGCAGCGTGCGCAGCTTGAGCCCGGGCAGGCGGCGCAGGTCGAGGGTCGTGCGGAGGTAGAGCTTGATCATCTCGCGGTAGTAGACCTCCATCGGCAGCCGGCTCGGCAGGCAGAGGTGCGAGATGTCCCACAGCGAGTGGTGATCGCGGTCGATGATCACCTGGTCCTTCCATTCTTGCCAGATGTCCGTGCCGGGGAGCGGCATGAGCGGCTGCAGGATCACGTAGTAGAGCCGGTGCCGGTAGATGTACTGCTGCATCTCCCGAAAATCCTCGAGACCCCAGTCGGGAGAAAGGATGAACGACGCGTAGACGTCCACGTCGGCCCGGCGCAGCGTGTCGAAGCAGCGCGCGTTGTGCTCCTCGTGGGACTGCTTGTGGTAGTAGGTCAGCTCCCGGCGCGAGAACGACTCGACGCCCACGACCACGGCCTTCATCCCGACGCGCGACAGGCGCGTGATGAGGTCGGGGTAGTTCGAGATGAAGTCGGCGCGGCCGTAGCAGAAGAAGCCCTTCTTCACCCGACGCTGCTCCATCAGCTCGCAGAAGCGCTCGAGCCGCTCCGGGTGCAGGAGGAAGTCGTCGTCGACGATGTAGGCGTCCCGCGCCCACATGGAGGCGAGCTCGTCGACCACGCGCTCGGGCGACGCGTACTGGTAGGCACCACCGGTGATCTTCCAGCAGTAGCAGAAGCCGCAGGTGTAGGGACAGCCGAAGGCCGTCTTCAGCATGAAGCACGGCCGGTGGTAGATGTAGTAGTACTGCGGCCAGTGGCGCCGGACCAGCTCGCGGCGCGCCATGGGGACGTCGTCGGGGGACGGCCACGGGCGGGGCGCAGCGAAATCGAAGCCCGCGCCGTTGAAGAGCGCCGTGCCGGGGATGCCCCCCAGGCCGGAGGGTCCAGCGTCGCGCCAGGCCACGCAGAGGTCGCGGAAGGTGAAGGTCCCCTCGCCCGCCACGAGCACGTCGGGGCCGACCTTGACGAAGTCCTCGGAGTTCAGGGTCGCGTGCACGCCGCCCACGACGCGCAGGGCCCGCGGCGCCACCGTCCGCGCCGCGGCGAAGATGCGACCGACCTCGTCGACGCCGTTGATGTAGCAGGTGACGGCCACCACGTCGGGCTGGAAGTCGGTCAGGCACCGGCGGAGGGCGCGATCACCACCCTCGAGGATGCCGTCGAAGACCCGCACGTCGAACTGAGGCGGGAGCGCG
>JACRCY010000161.1 GCA_016218785.1 Deltaproteobacteria bacterium | reverse complement strand
GCCAGTTCGCCCTGGCAGCGCGCGAGCTGCACGAGTTCCTCCGCGGCGGCATGGTGCCGCCCAACTCGTACCGCTACGTGGACGGCGAGTACGCGCTCGGGGAAGCCCTCTTCGGCGCCGGCATGTACCAGGCGGCCGCGCCGCACTACGTCGAGGTGCTGCGCCGGGGCACCGCCACGCGCCGCTTCGGGCCGGCCTTCCTGCGGCTCCGCGAGGTCGCCGCGCGCACGGAGTACACCCACCCGATCTACGAGATGCTGGCGACCCTCGACGTCAGCCAGGAGAGCCAGGAGTTCCGCGACGAGTACCACTACGCGCTGGGCGACTTCTACGAGCGCTTCGGCACGCCGAAGGAGGCCAAGGATCACTTCGACAAGGTCGGCGCGGGGAGCGCGCGCTTCGCCGCGGCCCGGTACCACACCGGCCTCATCCTCGTCGGCGAGAAGAGGAACAAGCTCGCGCTGCGCGCCTTCGAGGCCGCGGCCATGGCCGCCGAGAGCCGCAAGCAGGCGGACGTCCGCGACCTCGCCTACCTCGCCCTCGCGCGCGTCGCCTTCGAGGTCGGCTCCTGGGACGCGGCCCGCGCCTACTACGGCCGCGTGGCGCCGGGCTCGCGCTTCTACCCCCGCGCCCGCTACGAGCTCCTGTGGACGCAGTTCATGGCGCAGGACCACCGCGCCGCCCTCGGCGCGCTGCAGACGATGCAGGCGCCCCTGCACCGCGGCGAGTACCTCCCCGACCTCTTCATCATCGAGGCCACCATCTACCTCGACCTGTGCCGCTTCGACGAGGCGCGCGACGCCCTCAAGGCGTTCGACCGCCGCGTGGGCGGCATGACCGAGCAGGTCAAGGCGTTCCTCCAGGCGCGCCCCAGCCACGAGGAGGTCATCGACGCGGTGCTCGGCATCCGGCGCGGCAAGCTGCCCGAGGCGGTGCGCCGCCAGGTGCTGGCCGACATCGACTTCTTCGCCACCCTCTCGACCTTCCTGCAGCTCAGGCGCGAGGTGGCGCAGGCCGCCGACGTGAAGCTCGGCAGCCTGGCCCCCGAGCTGAAGGTCCAGCTCGCGGAGCGGCTCCAGACCTACCGCGAGCTGGCCGGCATCGCGGCGCTCAAGCGGCTGCGCGACCTCCAGGGGGACCTCATCGACCTGGGCATCAAGTCGAACGAGATCCGCTTCGAGATCGAGCTCGCCGAGAAGGAGCGCCTGGCCGACGAGACCATGGAGCTCTACAAGGGCGCCGACCAAGGGAGCGTGAAGAAGGTGAAGGCGCCGTCCGGGCCGCGCCGCGAGAAGGCGGCGCCCGGCCCCAAGGAGCAGATGTGGCCCGACGAGGGCGAGTACTGGGAAGACGAGGTCCCCAACTACCGATCCTTCCTGCGAGGTGGCTGCAGTGAGAAGTAGCGTATCCTTCCTGATCCTCTCCCTGTCCCTGGCCGCGCCCGCGCTCGGGCAGGAGCTCCGCAAGGCCGAGACCGCCAAGGTCGTCGTGACCCAGCCGAAGGTCGCGCCGAAGGCCAAGACGGCGGCCAAGGTCGCGGCCCCCATCCGCATCGACCGCGAGGCGCAGGAGACCGCGCGCCGCGCGCGCATCGCCGTGAACGAGCGGCGCATGAGCGACAAGCGGCGCGACATGATCGCGAGCCTCGACCGGATCCTCGCGCAGGCGGGGCCCCGGTACGCCGCCCGCTACGCGCGCCTGTTCCAGCGCGCCGAGCTCGAGTGGGAGGAGGCGAAGTACCAGTACTTCGTGGCGCGGAAGGCCTACGAGGAGACGACGGCCAGGCTGCCCGCCGACGCCAAGGCCCCACCGGAGCCGAAGCCCGACTTCTCCGCCGCCATCGCCACCTACCGCAAGATCGTGGCCGAGAACCCCGAGTTCGAGCGCAGCGCCGAGGTCCGCTACCACCTCGGCTACGCGCTCATCCAGGCCGACAAGGCCGAGGAGGCGGTCGAGGCCCTGACGGCGGTGGCCACCGAGACGCCCTCGAGCGCGCTGATCCCCGACGCGCTGCGCACGATGGGCGACCTCTGGTTCGACCGGGGACGCTTCGTGGCGGCGCAGAAGAGCTACGAGCAGCTCATCGCGAAGTTCCCGCAGAGCCGCGACGCCGACTACGCGCGCTACAAGCTCGCCTGGTGCCTCCACAACCAGCGCAACTACCAGGACGCGATCCGCACCTTCGCCAAGCTCATCGAGACGCCGCCGGGACGCCCCGCGTCGGAGCTCCGCGACCAGGCGCTCAAGGACGTGATCGCCAGCTTCGCCGAGATCGACGGCGGGTGGAAGATGGCGCAGCAGTACTTCCAGCGCGTCCTGGGCGAGGCCGGCATGCGCCTGCAGATGGAGCGCTTCGCGTACGCCCTCAGCGCGCAGGACAAGAACTACGAGACCCTGGAGCTGCTCGGCTGGCTCCTCGGCCGCGACGCCCGCGCCGCCGAGGCGCCGCGCTACCACCGCATCAGCATCGACGTGCTCAAGAAGCTCGGGCAGCCCGCGTTCTACGACTCCGAGCTGCGCAAGATCCTCGTCTTCTACGATCCGGCCGGGCCATGGTGCCAGGCCAACCAGGGCAACGCCCGGGCCGTCGCCGAGGGGGAGGCCATCGCCGAGGAGGCCCTCGACTTCGTCGGCACCTACCACCACGCCGAGGCGCAGCGCCTCAGGGACGAGGAGCGCTACAAGGCGGCCGCCAGGGCCTATGGCGAGTTCCTGCAGCGGTTCCCGCGGAGCGCGCGCTGCTACAAGGTGAACTACCACCTGGCCGAGATCCTCTTCCGCATCGGCGACTACGAGCCCGCCGCGGCGCGCTACCGCGAGGTCGTGACGCGCGGCGCTGGCGAGCTGTTCGCCGACGCCGCCTACAAGGTCCTCTACTGCTACTCGGAGATGATGAAGAAGCTCGGGCTCGACCGGGAGCTGACCCGGCCCGACGAGGCGGGCGCCATCGCGCGCACCGCGCTCGCCGACATCGAGAAGAAGTTCATCGCCGCCTCCGACGAGTTCGTGCGCACCGTCCCGAAGTCCGACCACGGGCCGCTCGTCATGTTCAAGGCCGCCAAGACCTACTACCTCCACGGCGAGTTCGCGCAGGCCGCCAAGCGGTTCGAGTACATCCTCGAGCAGGCGCCCAAGCACAAGTACGCGGCCTACGCGGGCACCCTCACCCTCGACTGCTACAACCGCGTCCAGGACTGGCCCGGCATCGCGAAGTGGGCGCGCTACCTCCTCCGGGTGAAGAACTTCCAGCACAAGTCGCAGCGCGAGCTGCGCGAGATCGTGGCGCAGTCGGCGGTGAAGGCCGCCCAGATCCTCGAGCAGCGCGGCGACTTCGAGCCGGCCGCCGAGGCGATGATGGCCGTGGTGGAGGAGTTCCCCAAGTCCGACACGGCCGACCGCGCCATGTTCAACGCCGCCGCGCTGTACGAGAAGGCGCAGAAAGCCAAGCGCGCCGTCGAGCTGTACGAGCGGGTGCGCAAGACCTTCCCGAAGGGCGAGTTCGCCGCGCGCGCCACCTTCGTGCTGGGGTCGATGCACGAGGCCCGCGCCGACTACAAGAAGGCGGTCCAGGAGTACGAGCGGGCGGTGGCGGGCGCGCGCACCGTCCAGACCGCCGACGCCCTCTACAACGCCGCGCTGCTCCGGCAGCTCCTCGGCGACAACCTCCGGGCGGCCGAGCTGTTCCGCAAGTACGCCGAGGTCTTCCCGGACAGGGCCGACGCCTGGGACGTGTTCCTCCGCGCCGGCGCGGCGCTCGAGCGGGCCGGCAAGCCGAAGGAGGCGGCCGCCCTCTACGAGGAGTACGTGCGGCGGGCCCCCGGCGCCGGCGGCCGTCGCGGCGTCGAGGCGCTCACGCGCGCCGGCGTGCTCGTGCGCCAGCGGGATCCCGCCGCGGCGGCCGCGCTCTTCGCGCGGGCGCTCGACATGTTCGGCAAGGCCAGGCTGCAGCCCGGCGGTCCCCAGGCGGCGTTCGCGGCCCAGGCGCGCTTCCTCGTGGGGGAGGCCCGGTTCGCCGAGTTCGAGCAGGTCAAGCTCGAGCTGCCGGAGAAGGAGCTGCAGAAGCGCATCGGCGAGAAGGCCAGGCGCATGAAGACGGCCGTCGAGGCCTACCTGCAGGTCGCCAAGCTCAAGGCGCCCGAGTGGACCGCGGCGGCGGCGTTCAAGATCGGGCTGTGCTACCAGCGCTTCGCCGAGGCGCTCGTCGAGGCCCCGGTGCCGCAGAACATGAGCGACGAGGAGAAGGAGATCTACCGCGCCGGGCTGCAGGAGCGGGCTCAGCCCATCGAGGACCAGGCGCAGAAGGCGTTCGAGACGGCCGTCCGGTTCGCGCGCGCGGCGCGGGCGTACAACCAGTGGACGGCGCTCTCGGCCGAGCACCTGGCCCAGTACCGCTCCGCCGAGTTCCCCGCCACGGACGTGAAGCTGCCGACCGATCGGCCCCACCAGGCCACGCTCGAGACCGGAGGAGTGCGATGAGGCGCGTCGCGCTGCTCCTCGCGGCCGTGGTCGCCTCCGCGGCGGCGGCGTGCGGGCCGGTGGCCACCGCCACCCGCCCCAGCCCCGCTGCGCCTGCGCCCGCTCCGGCCGCCGCGCCGCCCCATCCCGGCGCGGTGCCGGCGGCGGTCGTTCCCACGGCGCCAGTCTCCGGCCTTCAGGCTGCCGCCTCCCTCATCTTCAGCGCGCGGCCCGACTACCCGAAGGCGGTCGCGGCGTTCGAGCCGGTGCTGGGCCAGGCCAAGCCTCCGGCCGAGGCCTGGCTCTACCTCGGGATCGCGCACGCGCGCGGCGGTGACCGCAGGAAGGCCCTGATGTGCTTCGAGCAGGCGGCCCGGGCGCGGCCCGGGTGGACCGCGCCGACGGTGGCGGCCGTCGACTACCTGCGGCGCCGCGGCGATCTCAAGGAGGCGCGCGTCCTCGCCGAGCAGGCGGTCAAGCAGCACCCCGACGATCCGCTCTCCCGGGCGGCGCTCGCGGCCGTGCACCGCGACGCGCGCGAGTTCGACGCGGCGCTCAGGCACCTGCAGGCGGGCCTGGCCGTGGACCCGCGCTCGGCGCCCGCGCTCTGCGGCCTCGGCCTGCTCTTCGTGGCGAGGGGAGACCCGGTGGCGGCGCTCGCCATCCTCGACCGCGCCGTGGCCATGCAGCCGAAGAGCGCGGATCTCCACGCCGCCCGCGGGCTCGCCCTGCGCGCGCGTGGCGACGTGGCCGCGGCGGCCGCGGCCTACACGGCGGCCCTGCGCCTCGACCCGCAGCACCTCGGCGCCCACCTCGCCCTGGGCGAGGTCTTCGTCGCCAACCTCGATTTCGCCGGCGCCGAGGCGCACTTCCGGACGGCGCGCGCGGTCTACCCGCGCGACCAGGGCGCGCTCCTCGGCCTCGCCCGCGCCCGCTTCGGGCAGAAGGACATGAAAGGGGCGGCGGCGCTGTACGAGGAGGCGCTGGCGGCGGAGCCCGACGGTCCGCACGCGCTCTACCAGCTCGCCCGCATCTACGGCGAGCACCTCGAGAAGCCCGCGCAGGGGCTCGAGTACCTCAAGCAGTACCAGGCCGCGGGCGGGAAGCTCGTGCGCGAGGACAAGATCGCGGCGCTCAGGCGCAACCTCGAGGCGCTGATCGAGCGCGAGCGCCGCGGCCAGCCGAAAGGGCCCCCGGGCAAGGCACCGCCCGGAAAGGCCGCGCCGGGCAGGGCCGCCACGCCGCCGGCGCCCGCCGCCAAGGCACCCGCTGCACCCACGAAAGGAGGCAACCCGTGAGGACCCTCGTCCACGGCTTCGTCGTCCTCTGCCTCGGCGTCGCGCTCGCCGCCCCGGCGGCCGCGCAGAAGAAGGGCGCCAAGCCCGCGCCGAAGGGCGAGAAGACCATGTTCTACAACTTCGACGACATGGTCGTCGACGGCGAGTTCCGCAGGCCGAGCGTGCTCTTGACCACGGCCCGGGATCAGTCACGCTTCGAGCGGCTGCTCCGCCTGCGCAAGAGCTTCCTGCCCGAGATGCTCAAGACGGCCCGCTTTCCCGAGCTGAAGCAGCCGACCAGGTGACGGTGCCCCCGTGCGTGCACATTCGATGACTCGCGTCCTCCTCGTCTGCCTCACCCTCATCGCCGCCCCCGCCGCCGCTCAGACGGACGCGGCCCGCGCCCACGCCGAGGCCCGGGAGCTGCTGCGGGCCGGTCGCTTCGACGAGGCTGCCGCCAGGCTGCGGGCCGCGCTGCAGGCCAAGCCCGATCTCGCCCCGGCGTGGTACGACCTCGGCTACGCCTGCCGGCGCCTGGGCCGCCACGTCGACGCCATCCGCGCCTACGCCGAGTTCGCGCGGCTCAGGCCCGCGGATCCGGGCGCGCACTACGGCCTCGGGCTCGCGTTCCAGGGCGCCGGCGACCGGGCGGCGGCCATCCGTTCGCTCCGGCGGTACGTCGAGCTCGAGAAGCGGGCCGGCGAGGAGAAGTGGGTGGCCCGGGCCCGCGAGCTGATCGCCGCGCTGAGCGCCCCGGCCGCGGCCGCCCCGGCCGGTCCGGCCCCCGCGGCCCCCGCCGCTCCCGGCGCCCAGGCGGCTGCACTCCTCGCCCAGCGGCTCAAGGCCGACGGTGATCAGGCGCGAGCGCGCGGGGACCATGAGGCGGCCATCAAGCACTACCGCGGCGCGCTCCAGGCCAACCCGCGCCTGGTGGACGCCTGGAACGAGCTGGGCAACCTCCTCTTCCAGCGGCAGCGCTACGCCGAGGCCGTCGACGCGTTCCGCGGGGCGCTCAAGCTCGACCCCGTGTTCGCGCTCGGCTGGTACAACCTCGCCCACTCGCTGCGCAAGCTCAGGCGCAATACCGAAGCGGTCGAGGCCTACCTGCGCTACACCAAGCTCCGTCCGGACGATCCCGATCCCTGGTACAGCCTCGGTCTGGCGTACAAGGATCTCGGCGACCTCGGGGCCGCGCTCTGGGCGCTCACGCGCTACGTCGACCTCGAGAAGCGGCCGGGAGAGGCGCGCTACGTCGAGGCGGCCCGCGCCATCATGGCCGAGTACGTCCGGCGGGGAGTGAAACCGACACCCGCCGGCAGCGGCGCCGCACCGGCCCCCGCACCGGCCCCCGCG
>JACRCY010000160.1 GCA_016218785.1 Deltaproteobacteria bacterium | reverse complement strand
GGCGCACTCGTCGCCCGCGGCGCCGGCAGGCGCCGGCTCGCGGCGCGTGGGCCCGGCGTCGGCCGCGGTCGTTGCGGCCGCCTCCCGGGGGGGACCGTCCGGGCGCGGGCCGTCGCTCACGCGGACCCCACGGAGGTGTCGCACCCGGGCGCCGCCGGGTCGCCGTCGACGGGGCCGACCTCCGGCGGCGCGGTGCTGTGCGGCAGGGTCACGGTGAAACACGACCCTTCGCCCGGGGCGCTCACCACGTCGATGGCGCCGCCGTGGTCGCGGATGATGCGGTCGCAGATGGCGAGCCCCAGGCCGGTCCCGGTGTGCTTGGTGGTGAAGAAGGGGCGGAAGATCCTGTCGCGGATCTCTTCGGGGATGCCGGTACCGCTGTCGACGAACGCGACCTCGACGGCGGTCGCGGCGGCCTCGACGCGCACCTCGAGCGTGCCGCCCGCCGGCATGGCCTGGAACGCATTGAGCATCAGGTTGACCCACACCTGGCGCACCTGTTCGACGTCGGCGTGGACCTGGGCGTCGGCCTCGGTCGGCTTGAAGTCGACGGCGACCTTGCAGCGGGCCGCGTGCTCGCGCATGAGCGAGATGACGTCGCCCATGCACACGTTGAGGTCGACGAGCTTCAGCGACGGCCGCGCCGGCCGCGCGAACGAGAGGAGGTCGTCGACCGCCTTGCCGAGGCGCTGGATCTGCGACCCCATCTCCTCGACCACCTCGCGACGCTTGAGGTCGCCGGCGAAGTGCTCGCCCAGGACCTGCACCGCGCCCGAGAGGCCCGAGAGGGGGTTTCGCACCTCGTGGGCCAGGCTCGCCGCCAACTCGCCGAGCGAAGCCATGCGCTCGGCGCGCTCCATGCTCTCCTGGTGGGAGCGCTCGATCTCGCGGCGCGCCACCCGCAGGCGCTCCGCCATGAGGTTGAAATCCTGCGCCAGGCGGCCCAGCTCGTCGTCGCGCTCCACGGGGACGCGGGTGTCGAGGTCGCCGTCGGCGGTCCGGCGCACCGCCTGCGCCAGGCGCGACACCGGCCGCACGACCAGCACCGAGATCACCAGCGCGCTGCCCAGCACCAGGAGCACCAGCGCCAGGGTCTGGAGCACCCCGGCGCGCAGCACGGTGTTGCGCATGTGGCTCTCGTACTGGTCGAACGGCAGGGTCACGGCCAGGTGGCCGATGGGCACGTCGGCCCGGCCGTGGCAGCTGCGGCAGTTGGGTCCGTTCGCGATCTCCTGGATGAAGACCAGCCGGTCCCCCGCCGACGTGTGCTCCGTCGTGGACATGCTCGGCCCCTGGCGTGTCAGCGCCAGGTAGCGATCGTTGGCGCGGCGCCCTTGCACGTTCGGCGAGGCGGCCGCGGTGATCACGCCGTTGGGGTTGAAGATGTGCACGTCGTTGACCAGGGCGCTGTCGCGGACGCTCGACAGGAAGAACTGGATGGCCTGGCCGGTGCCGTGGGTCATCATGGAGCTCAGGTTCGCGGAGACCGAGTTGGCGATGACGCGGCCGCGGTCGCGGGCCAGCCCCTCCATGTCGTTCCGGGCGGCGTGCGCGGCGATGATCGCCGTGCCGCCGAGGGCCAGCACCCCGACCGCCAGCACGCCGAGCAGGAACCGCAGCCGCAGGCTCCGGATGAGGCGGCCGGGCGGCGGCCGCGTTGGCGCCGCCACGGTCACGGCGTCACCGACGCCTGGCGGGGCGGGCGCCTCAGGCACGATGGCCAGCGGGGCCGGTTCCCGGGGCGGGACGGCCCTGGTCGAACCGCCTTCCTGAGGCTCGACACCGAATGCCGGAGCGACGGCTTCACTGAGGGTCACACGCACCGCAGACTGCCTCGGCCCGTGCATCAAGCAAGACCGGTGCCGCGGAGTCGCCGGCGCTAACCATTCGAGTTGAGCATGGTTTTCGCGGCGGCGCCAGGTGAGACTGCGCTCAAGTGGGCTTTTTGCCGCAAGGCTGGGGGATATGGCGCAGGACCATTCAAGCCCAGCGAGGTTCCGCCAGGCGGGCGCGCACCTGTTCCCGCTCCCGCGCCAGGTCGTCGCCGGCCGTTTCCGCGGGCGTGAGCACGTTCGCGGCCGGGAGCAAGGCGAGCAGGTACCAGCCGAGCCCTAAGACCAGTGCGGGCGCTCCTGGCGATACGCCACCGCGGCCGCGACGACGCACACGAGCAGGATTGCCGGCAGGAGAAAGGCCACCTCGGCGAGCCCGTGCACGAGGGGAATGGCATTGAACGAGTAGTCGGGCGAGAGTCACGCCCCGTCTGCGCCGGCGGACGGCGCAGCTCGGATGGCGGCAGTGTTCGGACCGCCGGGTCCCTGGAGCCTGAGAATCGCGAGCTCCTGGGCGAGCGACCGCACCTGGTTGCTCAGGCGGGAGATGACGATGGTGAAGTGCACCGAGATGACGACGAGGAACAGCAGCCCGAAGAGGAACAACGTCGTCGTCGGCAGCACCGCGCCGATGACGCGGGTGATGCCGACGAGGAGGTCGTACCAGAGCGCCAGCAGCAGCATGACCCCGCCGGTCAGGATCCAGAGGGCGGCGTACTCCTCGCGCAGACGGCGGCGGCGCACCATCTCCACGATGAAGCCGAGGACGACGAGGGCGGCGGCGATGGCGAAGAGCTTCTGCTGCAGCGGCATGTCACGGCTCCAAGGCGGCGTGCTCGCGCCGCAGCATGGTGAGCGGGATCGAGATCCCCATCTTGAAGACGTAGTAGAGCGGCCGCAGCCCGCCGTGCATGCTCCCGCTCTCCGCGCTGGCGTGCATGCGCACCGGCACCTCCGCCACGCGCAGGCCGGCTCGATGGAACGCCACCAGCATGTCGGCGTCCGGGTAGTCGACGGGGAAGCTGTCGCTGGCGCAGAACTGCAGGGCGCGACGGCTGAGGACGCGGAATCCCGAAGTGGGATCGGTGATGCGCTGCCCCATGAGCATCGACGCGACCCGGGCGAAGAGGATCATGCCAGCCCGGCGCAGCAGCGGCGGCCGGTAGCTGCCCGGCTCACGGAAGCGCGACCCGAGCACCACGTCGGCCCCCTCGACCGCCTGGAGCAACGCGGCCACGTAGGCCGGATCGTGCTGACCGTCCGCGTCGAGCTGCACGACGAAGCGGTAGCCCGCGCGCAGCGCGTACTTGTAGCCGGTCTGCAGCGCCACGCCGTAGCCCAGGTTGAACGGGTGGGCGCAGACTCGCGCCCCTGCGGCCCGGGCCACGGCACTCGTGGCGTCGGTCGAGCCGTCGTTGACGACCAGCACGTCCAGTCGGGGAGCCACCTGACGGACCTGCTGCAGGACCTCCGGGAGGCGCGGCTCCTCGTTGAAGGCCGGGATCAGGACCAGGGTCTCGCTCGACGGCACTCTGTCTCCTCAGGCTCGCGATCCGACCTTGCCGGCACCCCGGGAGCTGGCTGCAACGATGAGCACGGGCAGCGCCGACCTGGTTTGCTTTTTGCAACGCCCGTGCCACAGCGGCCCGCCTCGGGCCTCGCCCCTTCGCTCATGCACGCCCCAGGCGACAGTTCCGCATGCGCTCCGCCGCCTCCCGGCTGGGTGGGCTGCTCATGCGCGCGGCTGCGTCATTTGGCGCAAACTGGGACCAGCGCTGGGTGGTTTGCCCCAGGGCAGCTGGGCCGGCTGCGGTTGGTGCATCGCGTGAGCAGGGGAGGAATCGGCGAATGAAGCTGGTGGTCGTCGCCTCTTCCCTCGACCTGGGGACGCGCTTCGGCTGCGTGCCAGCGTGGTGGCAGCTCCTGAAGGGACTGTACGAGATCGGCGTGGAGGTCATCGCCTCCCCGTACCAGGGGCCGCCAGTCGAGAGTCTCTGGTGGCGCGCGGCTCCGAACCCGTGCTGGACTCACGCGCGGCTCTTCGAGCTGGCGCGCGGGGCCGGTCGCGCCGTACTGCGCCGCCTCCCTGGAACGCTCGCACCGACGACACGTGGCGACCGCCCCGCCGCCGGCGAAACGGCCACCGAGCGCGCCACCCGCGCCGCGGTGCGCCGGATCGTGCTGCCGCGCTGGGAGCGGCACCTGTCGGAGATCCTCGAATCGGAAGGTGACGTCGACGCCATCCTCGTCCTCGGGGTTCCACTCAACCACCTGACGGGTCTGCCGCAGGCCCTGCGCCGCCGCTTCGGCCGCGTGACCCTCGCCTACTACGACGGCGACGTCCCGGCGAGCCTGCCGCAGTTCCGCGGCTTCGCCAGCGGCTTCCGCATCTACAGCGGCGCCGAGCCGGACGAGTGGGACCTGTTCCTGTCGAACTCCAGCGGCGGCGTTCCGTTCCTCGAGGAGATCGGCGCGCGCAACGTCCGGGTCCTCCCGTACGCCGCCGACCCCGACGTCTACCGCCCGGTGCCGGTGGCGCAGGACGTCGACGCCTTCTTCTACGGCTTCGGCGCCGAGTACCGCGAGGACTGGCTCCGCCGCATGGTGGCGGAGCCGAGCCGCGCCTTGCCCGGGGCGCGCTTCGCCGGGCGGGTCACCGGCATGGACGGCGTCGACCTCGGCCGCCTGGAGCAGGTCCCTTACGCTTCGTTCAGCCGGCTGCGGGAGCACTGCTGCCGCGCCCGGCTCAACCTCTGCGTCACCCGCGGCGCCCACGCCAGCGTGCCGGGCTCCAGCTCCATGCGCCCCTTCGAGCTGGCCGCGCTCGGCTGCTGCATCGTCAGCAACCCGTACGCCGGTATCGAGGAGTGGTTCGCTCCCGGGTCCGAGCTCGTCGTCGTGGACGAGCAGGCCGACGTCGCCCAGGTCTACCGCGAGCTGCTCGCCGACGAGCCCCGCCGCCGGGCGATGGGTGCGGCGGCGCGGGCCCGCGTGCTCGCCCAGCACACGTTCCGACACCGGGCGGAGGCGCTGCGCGGGTGGCTCGACGCGAGCCGCGGTACCTGACGCGGGCCTACGGCAGGCCCAGCCGCGCCTTCACCTCGCGCACGCGCTCCGGGTGCGCCCCGGCCGCCATCCGCACGAACCGCTCGTAGAACGGGCGCGCCTCCGCGGCACGCCCGAGTTGCTCGAGCGTGGCCGCCAGGTTGAAGCAGGCCTCGGCGTTCGCGGGGCTCGACTCGACGGCCCGACGATAGTACCGCTCGGCGCGTGTCCGGTCGCCGCCCTGCAGGTGGTAGTTGCCGAGGTTGTTCGCCGCCTCGGACAGCGCCGGTTCCAGCGCGAGCGCGCGCTCCCAGGCCGCCGCCGCCTCGGGCAGCCGCCCCTCGGCGAGCAGCCGGTTGCCGCGCTCGAACTCGGCCCGGGCGCCAGCGCCACCGGTGCCGGCCGGGCCGCCGGGGGGCGACGCGCCCGCCGCCGGAGCCTCACCGCCGAGCAGCGCCGCCAGCTCGGCGCTGGCCTCGGCGGCGCCGGGCCCGCCGGCAGCCACGGCGGCGCGATAGTGACGCTCCGCCTCCGCGGTCGCGCCGCGCCGCTCCGCCAGCTTGGCCAGATTGCGGTAGGCCGCGGCGTGCGTGTCCGGGTAGCTCAGCTTCCGCGCCAGGACGCGACGGACCAGCGGCTCGGCCCGGGCGTAGTCGCCCTGCTCTGCGTAGAGGATGGCGAGGTTGTTGGCCGCCTGGTAGTGCGTGGGATCGCGCTCGAGCGTCGCCTCGAACTGGCGCTGCGCCGTGGCGCGATCACCTCGCCGCACCGCCACGAGGCCCAGCATCGCCCGGGGCTCGGGCGCAGCCGGGTTCAACGACACGGCCTTGTGCAAGCTCTCCTCGGCGGCGCTGAGGTCGCCCGACTCGAGCAGGTAGATGGCCAGGTTGCTGTAGGGCCGCGCCTTGCGCGGCGACTTCTCAATTGCGTCGGTCCACAGCCTGGCCCCGGTCTGCCAGGTGCGGTTGCGAAGCACCGTGCCAGCCGCGAGCGCCACGACCCAGGCCGCCGCCAGCGCCGGTACCAGCCAGCGGAGCCGCTGCCGCGCGGCGATCCGGGCGGCGGCGACCGCGACGACCCATGCCAGCAGCAGCACGATGCCGACCGAGCCGAGGTACGCCCGGTGCTCGGCCATGAAATCCTCGAGCGGGATGAGACTGGAGGACGGTAACAGCCCCACGTAGAACCACGCGAGCGCGAAGGCCACGACCGGCGCGCGTCGCCCGAAGCGCCAGAAGAACCACACCGTCGTCCCCAAAGCACCGAGGCCGGCCAGCGCGCGTGCCGACCACAGCACGACGGCCGGCACGTCGGGGTCCACGTTGAGGCCGACGGGGACGACGAGCAGCCTTAGGTAGAGCAGCGCCACCCAGGGCTCGGTCAGCAGGTAGCGTCCGACGGGATGCTGGGGCGCCCGCTCGGCGACGAAGCGCACCACCGTCGGTCCCGCGATTGCGACTCCCAGCAGCACACACGCCACCGCAGGAGCGTGGTACTTGACCCACGCCCAGCGCCGCTCCCCGGCGGGCCGCGGCACCCGCCGCTCGATGATGAGCACGGCCAGCGTGAGCGTGGCCCCGTCCTGCTTGGCGGCGCACGCCAGCGCGAAGCAGGGCAGGACCAGCGCCGCCGCGCGGACCGAGCTCCGCCACTCGTACCGAGCCTTGAGGAAGACCAGCGCGCCGAGCAGGTAGAACGTCGCGCCCAGGAGCGCCGAGCGGCTCGAGATGTACGTCACCGCCTCGGTGGCGAAGGGGTGCACGGCGAAGACCGATCCCGCAAGCAGCCCCGCCCATTCGCTCTCCCGCTCCCGCCGCAAGCGCCGCAACAGCGCCCGGGCGAAGAAGAACACGAGGACGGCGTTGAGGGCGTGCAGGGCGAGGTTCACGGCGTGGTAGTGCCAGACCGCGAGCCCCCCCAGCTTGTAGTTGGCCGCCAGCGTGAGGAGCAGCAGCCCGCGCTCGTGCACCCCAACCCCCCGGCGCGCCTCCGGCCGGCGCAGGAAGTCGTTGTCCAGTACCATGTGCTGGTCGTCGAAATGGAAGGGGACCGACAGCGAGTTCCAGTAGCAGGCGAGCGCCAGCGCCAGGATGGCGAGCACGGCGAGGCGGACCGGGGGCGCCGGCGTGCCCGTCGTCACCGTCGGCGCGGGGTCCTCGTTCCTGTCGCCGATGGCCATGACGGGGGTCGCTCTGGTTTGTTTCTTGCAGAGGGCGTGCCATCATTGCACGCGAGCTCGCGTTGCGCGACCCGCGCACCCCCATCTTGCCGACGATGTCACATCGGGATGCGCCACTGCCACCGGGGCACGTTCCCCATGCGGCTCCCGTGCGCTATTTCACCCTCGACAACCCGCGCCCTGGGTGTTTTGCCCCACCTCCAGCTGGAACCCGCGTCGCGCCGACACGTGTCCCCGTCGTGGCGCTCCCCGACCCCGCGCGCCCGTGCGGTCTGCCTCTCGGCTCTCCGGGGAGGTGCTGACAGGGTGTGCGGCATCGCGGGCAAGCTGTTCAGTGAGGGTGACCACCCGGTGTCGCAGGCGACGATCGAGCGCATGACCCGAGCCCTGGCGCACCGCGGCCCCGACGCCGCGGGCGTGTTCGCCGACGGCGGCGCCATGCTCGGGCACCGGCGCCTGAGCATCATCGACCTCTCGGATCGCGCGGCCCAGCCGATGCTGAGCCCCGACGGCAGGCACGTCATCGTCTTCAACGGCGAGATCTACAACTTCCTCGACCTGCGCCGCGAGCTGGAGCAGCACGGCGTCGAGTTCCGCTCGCGCTCCGACACCGAGGTCCTGCTCCACGCCTGCCGGCGCTGGGGTGCCTCCTGCCTCGCGCGCCTGCGCGGCATGTTCGCCTTCGCCATCTGGGATCGGCGCGACCGCGTCCTCTTCGCCGCGCGCGACCGCGCCGGCAAGAAGCCCCTGCACTACCGCCACACGGCCGACACGTTCTGGTTCGCCTCGGAGCCCAAGGGAATCCTGGCCGATCCCGAGGTGCCACGGGCCGTCGCACCCCAAGCGATCCACCACTACCTGACCTACCAGTGCGTCCCGGCCCCCTACAGCGCCTTCGCAGGTCTGGCCAAGCTCCCGCCGGCCCACTACCTCGAGCTGCGCGGCGGGCAACTCCGCGTCGAGCGCTACTGGCGGCTGCGCTTCACGCCCAAGTGGCCGGCCGCGACCGGCAGGGAGGTGCGCGACCTCGAGGAGCGCGTGGTCGAGACGGTCGGGGACGCGGTGAAAGCACGGCTCGTGAGCGACGTGCCGCTCGGCGCCTTCCTCTCCGGCGGCGTGGACTCGTCGAGCGTGGTGGCGCTGATGGCGGCCCACGCCAGCGGCCCGGTGCGGACGTTCTCGATCCGCTTCGAGGAGTCGGGCTTCGACGAGTCGTCGTTCGCCCGCGAGGTCGCGCAGCGCTACCGCACCGACCACGCCGAGATGACCGTCCGCCCCGACGCCGTGGCGGTCCTGCCGAAGCTGGCCTGGCACTACGACGAGCCGTTCGCGGACTCGTCCGCGGTGCCCACGTACTACGTGGCGCAGATGGCCCGCGAGCACGTGACGGTGGCGCTCAACGGCGACGGCGGCGACGAGCTCTTCGGCGGCTACGAGCGCTACGCGGCCAACGACGCGACGCGTTACTACCGCGTGCTCCCGGCCCCCGTGCGCCGCGCCGTGGCGCGGCTGGCGCGGCACTTGCCCGGTGGCGGCTCGCTCAGCTCCCCCGCGTACGTCGCCCGCAAGCTCCTCGACATCGCCCAGCACGACGCCTTCACCGCCAACATCCTGATGCTGTGTTACTTCGACAACGGGATGAAGGCGGAGCTGTACGCGCCCGACTACGCCCGCCAAACGTGGGCGCTCGACTCGTACGACCTGCTCCGCCGCCGACTCGCCGAGAGCGACGCCGCCGACCCGCGCGACACCGCCATGGCCGGCGACGTCGACCTCTACCTCCCCGACGACCTGCTCGTGAAGGTGGACATCGCCTCGATGGCGCACGCGCTGGAGGCCCGCTCGCCGCTCCTCGACCACCAGGTGATGGAGCTGGCGGCGCGCGTCCCGCCGCACCTCAAGGTGATGGGGCCGCTCACCAAGCGGCTGCTCAAGTCGGCGTTCCGTCACCACCTGCCGTGGCGGGTGCGCTACCGCCGCAAGAAGGGCTTCGGCGTGCCGCTGGAGCGCTGGATCCGCGACAAGCTGCGCCCCCTCGCCGAGGACCTCCTGCTCGGCGAGCGCGCCCGCACCCGCGGCTACTTCGCCCCGGCGGCCGTGCGCCAGCTGCTCGACGATCACCTCGCGGAGCGGCGCAACAACTCGTACCGGGTCTGGGCCCTGATGATGCTCGAGCTGTGGCACCGCACGTGGATCGACCCGGCGGCGGCGCCGCTGGCGGCGTAGACCCCTGTGCGTGGCCGTCTCGACATCATGTTCCTGGTGCCGGCGCTGGGCTACGGCGGCGCCGAGCGCCAGTTGGTGGCCCTCGCCCGCGGCCTGCACGAGCGCGGGCACCGCGTACGAGTGACCACGTTCTACTCCGGCGGCCCGCTGGAGAACGAGCTCCACGACGCCGGGGTGCCGGTCCTTTCGGTGCACAAGCGTCATCGCTGGGACGTGGTCCGACAGCTCGTGCAGATCATCCGAATTGCCCGTCGGGAGGCGCCGCTGATCCTCCACGGCTACACGAGCGAGCCGAACATCCTGGCGGTGCTGCTCAAGCCGCTGCTGCCCGGCACGGTGACCGTGCTCGGCGTGCGGAACTCGGACATGCAGCTCGCGCGCTACGAGCCGCTCACGCGCTTCACGTTTCGACTGGAGCGGATGCTCGCTCGCTTCGCGGATCTTGCCATCGTGAACTCGAACGCGGGGCGCGACTACGCCGCGCGAAGCGGGTTCCCGACGGATCGCCTGGCCGTGATCCCGAACGGCATCGACCTCGACCGCTTCCGTTCCGACCCCCGAGCCCGGCCGCGCGTTCGGGCGGAGTGGGGCGTCGCGGCGGCGGAGGTGCTTGTCGGCATGGTGGGTCGCCTCGATCCGATGAAGGACCACGAAACCCTCGTGCGGGCGGCGGCGATCACCCTGCCGACGCACCCGGAGCTGCGCTTCGTGTGCGTCGGTGATGGCTCCGTTGACGAGCGTGCCCGGATCGGCCGCCTCGGCGACGAGGTCGGCGTCGGCGGGCGTCTGACACTGGTCGCCGGACGCGACGACATGCACGCGGTATACAGCGCCTTCGACGTCCTGGTGTCGTCGTCGGCCTTCGGGGAGGGGTTCCCCAACGTGGTGGCCGAGGCCATGGCCTGCAGCGTCCCGTGCGTGGTAACCGACGTGGGGGACTCGGCCGACATCGTCGGCGACACAGGCGAGGTGGTGCCACCGCGCGATCCGGCGGCCCTGGCCGGAGGGCTCGAGCGCCTGCTCCCGCACGCTGCCGAGGCGGGCGCCCGGGCGCGGAAGAGGGTCGCCGCGAGGTTCGGCGTGAACCTGCTCATAGAGCGAGCAGAGGCTGTGCTCGCGGGAGCTGCCGTCGGGCAGGTCCCGAGACGCGCCTCCAGGTCGGGCGAGCGGTGGCCGGAATGACCAGCGAGAACGCCCGCTTCGCGTTCGGTGAGAACTGGCGGAAGTTCCTGCCACTCGTCGACGAGCCGCGAATCCGCGCGGCGGAGCGTTCACTGTGCGAGATGCTGGAGGTGCCAGACCTCACCGGCAAGACCGCCCTCGACGTCGGCTGTGGCAGCGGTCTGTTCTCGCTGGCGGCGCGCCGCCTGGGCGCCCGCGTCCGATCGTTCGACCGTGACCAAGTGTCCGTCGACTGCACGCTGGCCCTTCGGCGGCAGCACTTCCCCGACGATGATGCGTGGCAGGTAGAGCAGGGATCGGTGCTCGATGCGGGCTTCGTGGCCCGCCTGGGGCAGTACGACGTGGTCTATGCCTGGGGGGTGCTGCACCACACGGGCGCCATGTGGCAGGCTTTCGAGAACACGGTGCAGACCGTGAGGCCTGGCGGCCGGCTGTTCGTGGCCATCTACAATGACCAAGGACGGGTCTCCGACCTCTGGCGCGTGGTCAAGCGAGCGTACTGCTCGGGGACCGCAGGCAAAGTCGCCGTGAGCTCGGTGTTCATGCCGTACTTCGCCGTGGGGTGTTTCGTGATGGACCTCGCACGGCTGCGCAACCCGCTGCGTCGCTACCGCGACCGCGACGACGAGCGGGGCATGGCGGTGTTCCGCGACTGGGTGGACTGGCTCGGCGGCTACCCCTTCGAGGTGGCCAAGCCCGAGAAGGTACTCGCCTACCATCGCAAGCATGGCTTCCGCCTCGACCGCCTCACGACTCGCCACAGCGGCTGCAACGAGTTCGTGTTCACCCTATCGCACGCCGCGACTCGGGGCTGACGGTGACTCAGTCGGTGGCGAGGTAGGGGATGGCACGAGGGACCGTCCACCTGGTGTTGGTTGGGGCGCCGTACCGACACGGCGTGGAGCAGATGGAAAGGCCGCCGTCTGCTCTCCTCTATGTGGGTGGCTTCCTACGGAGGCACGGCTTCGGCGTCGCGGTGCACCACATCGCTCAGCGGCAGATGCCCGAAACGGCGCGCGCCATCGCCACCGATCCCGACCTGCTCTGGGTAGGCCTGTCGGCAATGACCGGCACGCAGGTGACGCGCAGCGCCGAGCTGTCCCGCGCCGTGAAGGCGCTCCGGCCTGGCGCCACCGTAGTGTGGGGCGGCGTCCACCCCTCGCTCATGCCCGCCGAGTGCCTGGCGTTCGGGTACGTCGACTACGTGGTGATAGGCGAAGGGGAGCGGACGGCGCTCGACCTGTCGGCTCACCTCGCCGCAGGCGGCCGTCGCAAACCGGCTGACATACCGGGGCTCGCCTATCTCGATGGCGACGGCCGTCTCCACCGGACGCCCGATCGACCACTCGAGCGGAACCTGGACGACTTCCGGCAGGACTGGTCGCTCGTCGATGCGCGCCGCTACCTCGTCCCATACGCTGACGGGAGAGGCGTGTACTTCATCTCGTCCCGCGGGTGCCCACACGACTGCGCCTTCTGCTACAACCTCGCCTTCAACCACCGGCGCTGGCGAACACACTCGGTGGACTTCGTGGTCGACGAGCTCGCTGCGCTCAAGGCGGCGCACGGCATCAAGTACGTGGTCTTTGACGACGACAACTTCTTCGCGAACCGGAGCCGCGCGCTTGAGCTCTTGCGGCGCCTCAAGGCCTTGGAAATCACCGTCACGTGGCTGGAGCTTCGGATCGACTACATCACCGCGGAGCTGATGGCCGAGCTGTCGGGCCTGGGCGTGGGGTCGGTCTTCTTCGGCTGGGAGTCGGGATCCGACCGTACGCTCTCGCGCATCTCGAAGGGGTTCGGTCGAGACATCATCGTCGAGAAGATGGCACTTCTCGGTTCATACCCGCAGCTCCTGGTCGACGCGAGCGCGATCGTGGGCTTCCCGTGGGAGACCGAGGCAGACGTTTCGGCCACGGTTGCGACGGCCCTCGAGATGTTCCGGAGGAAACCATTCGGCGTCAACTTCAACCTGGGACTGTACGTGCCCTATCCCGGGACGCCATTGGTCCCCGAGGCCCTAGCGAGTGGCTTCCGCTTTCCGACCGATCCCGAAGGATGGGAACGTTTCGACATTCTGAGCGGTGAAATGCGCGTACCCTGGTTGACGCTGGAGCAGATCCGTCGCTACCACCTGCTCGACCGTTTCGCAAAGGTGCTCTACGTGCCCGGCAAGGCCCCACTCCCATTGCGACTCCCGGCGTATGCCGCCGCGCTCCTCGCCTACGCGCGCTTGCACCAGGGCGTACTGGGCCTCGCGGTCGAACCCTGGCTTCGGGCCCGCGCCGAGCGATTCTGGCTGGAGCGTCGACAGCGACGACTGGCGCAGCGCTCATCGACGGACGGGTCCCGAGTCTCCCCCACATGACGGGAGGCCTCATAAACACAGCCACGCTCAAGGAATCGACCGATGACCCCCGAGTTTCACCCCCATCCCGTTGTGTGGACGCCCGAGAAGGTCAGCCGGCTCTGGGCCCACATTGCCCTACGCGACACCGCCCCGGGTCGCTACTTCAGCGCCTCCCTGGCGGACTCGGTAATCCGCTTCGCCAGCCGCCATGGCGCCCGCCTGAACGGGCGCGTGCTCGACTATGGCTGCGGGCCCGGCTTCCTCCTCCAGAAGCTCGGCCAGCAAGGCATCACGTGTGACGGGCTCGACTTCTCGGAGGAATCGGCGGCACTCGCTCGGGTCCGCATGGCCCGTGCGCCTGGTGCCCACCGGATCGTCGTCGCGCGGGGGCTGCCCACCCCGCTCGCGGGCGAATCCTACGACGTCGTGTTCCTGATCGAGACCGTCGAGCATCTGCTCGAGCACGAGCTCGAGGCCACCGTGGGCGAGTTGGCCCGCCTCCTGCGACCCCGCGGCACGGTCGTGGTGACGACTCCGAATGCCGAGGATCTTGAAGCAGCCGAGGTCCTCTGCCCCGACTGCGGCTGCATGTTCCATGGGATGCAACACGTTCGCAGCTTCACCTCGGATGCGCTCCGGCGGCTGCTGGAGAAGCACGGCCTTCGCACCCGCTTCTGCGCTCCCCGCTTCTTCGACCGTGGGACCTTGGCAAGTCGCCTGTACGGTGCGGCGCTGCGTCTCGCCGGGCTGCCGCTACCTCACCTGGCCTACGTGGGAGAAAGACGGTAGTGAGCGAGCGGCGCTCCGCGACACCGGCCGGTCCCCGGTCACTCGACGGGCTGACCGCCTCCGCGACCTGGCTGCTCGTCGGCAATGGGTTTGCGCTGGGAGCGCAGTGGCTTGTCGCCGTGCTGCTCGGACGGTTCGTCCCTGCCGGACACGTGGGCCAGTATGCGATGGGGTTGGCGCTTTGCGCACCGGTGTTCGTCTTCGCCGACCTGCAACTGCGGACTATGCTGTCCACGGATTCGCGCGGCGACTTCGCGTTCGGAGACTACCTGCGGCTCCGCTTCGCGCTCCTCGCGGTCGCCTTGCTGGTGGTGGGCGGCGTCGCGCTTCTCGGCCGGCACGACCGCGCGAGCACCTTCGTCGTCCTCGCGATCGCCGCCTACAAGGTCTGCGAGGGCGTGGCTGACATCCTTCATGGTCGCCTCCTGCAGCGCGAGCGGATGAGGCGCTGTGGGCTGTCGATGGCGCTCAAGGGGTTGCTCGTCCTCGCCCTCTTCCTCGCCGCGATGTGGGCTACCCACAACGTGCTGGTGGGCGTGGGGGCCATGGTCGTGGCACTGGTGGTCGTGATGGTCACCATCGATGCGCCCGCGGTCAGGCGCCTGGCAACCGCCTCCCGGACCCCGACGGGCCCGCGCGGGTCGTGGAGCGGCGCCGCTCGAGCCCTCGCCAAGGGCCTGCCGCTCGGGCTTACGGGCTTCCTGGCGGCAGCCACGGCGAACGTGCCACTGTGGGTGGTCGAAAGGACACTCGGCAAGGAGGATCTCGGCTACCTCGCGTCGATGGTCTACATCTCCGCCGTCGGGTCCGCTGCGATGCTCTCGATCGGCCAGGCGACCATGCCGCGCCTGGCGCTCTTGTACTCCCAGGGCAACGCGCGCAGCTTCTGGCGGATCGCGGGAACCGTCGCCTGCCTGGCCGCCGTTGGGGGCGTTGCGCTGACGCTCGTCATCGCCGTCAAGGGGGAGGCGCTGCTCGGCTGGCTCTACGGCCCTGGCTACGCGGCGCGGCACCATGTATTCACCTTGACGGCGCTCGCGGCCGCGACCGGGCTGGTGGCGACCGCTCTCGGCCAGTCCGTGACGGCCACCCGGGCCTATCGCTCACTCGTTGTACCCTACTTCGCGGTGGCCCTCGTCGTCGCCGGCGCGTCGCTGGTCCTGGTGCCACGGCTGGGGCTTCGTGGGGCGCCCATGGCCCTCGCCATTGCCAATGCCTGCGCCTGTGGAACCTCCCTGTACCTGCTTCTCGGGAAGCTCCGCATCTCGTCTCGTGGGCAGGGGCCGGTCATCCCGATCGCCTCCGTCGATCCGACGGAGGGCACGGGAGAACAGCCTTGACGCGTGCCGACCACCTGCGCGCCATTCGCGAACGCGAGATGGAGGGTGTTCTCGGGCTGTTTCCGTCAGGCGCGCGGGTGCTCGAGGTCGGCGCCGGGGCGGGGTATCAGGCGCGCTACCTTGCGGATCGAGGGTTCTCCGTGGAGGCCCTCGACCTCGAGTCCAGCGAGTACCTCCCGTCGTCGGTCTACCCGACACGGCTGTATCGTGGCGATGAGATCCCCTTCGCCGACGGTAGCTTCGATGTGGTGTTCAGCTCCAGCGTCCTGGAGCACGTGCAGCGTCTCGAACCGTTCCTCCGCGAGACGAGGCGCGTCCTGCGAAATGACGGCCTGGCGGTGCATGTGCTGCCGACTCCAGGGTGGCGCTTCTGGACCTCGACCACTCACTTCGCTTGGGTGGTCACGCAGGTCGTGCGACTGGCTACTCCGGCGCACGCCTCGACGGGCGCCGCCGGTCGGCCGGCCACAGGTGCGGGATCTCCGCCGTGGCGCCTGGCCTGGAGAGCCGCGGTGCCCGCCGCCCACGGATGCCGGGGCAATGCGACGAGCGAGCTGTGGCTCTTCTCCCGAAGCCGGTGGGCGAACGAGTTCACCCGAGCGGGCTTCGAGCTCCTGTCCGTCAGGCCCAACCAGCTCTTCTACTCGGGCTACTGCATCCTGGGCGAGCGTCTTTCCGTCGAGGTACGCAGGCGTCTCAGCTCGCTGCTTGGCTCGTCCTGCTTCGTCTACACCTTGCGGAAGGTCCAGTGACACGTGTCCTGCGAGGCCGCCACCAAGCGCCGCGACCCCCTCCGGACCTCGCGGAACCGGCCGAGCCCTCGCCGCACGGCCTGCACGAGGGCGTGCATCGCGTCCCCGTCGGTGCCAGCATGGCTGGGGGCTCCGCCACCGCGCGCCTCGTCGCCCCGCCCCCCGCGAGCGGCAGGGCGTTGTGACAGCCTGGCTGCCTCATGACCAAGCACGGCGGGCGGAGGCTCGCCGTCGGCGAGGCGCGGCGAGGACGAGCCTTCCACATGGGATGGGTGCTGCAACCCGGGGCGGCGGTGGGCGTGAAGCAGTTCGTGATAGGTCTCGGCAGCTTCGTCCCGGGCCTCTACCGCCTCCTCGCCCGGGGCACTGGGGGCTCGGACTCGTCCCGCTACTGCTATGCGGTGTGGCTCCGGCACCTGGTGACGGCGCATAGTCACGGGCTCGCGAGCGCGCCCCCGGCGGCGGTGGCCGAGCTCGGACCGGGCGACTCGCTGGGCGTGGGCCTTGCGGCGCTGATCTGCGGGAGCGACCGCTACGTCGGCCTCGACGCGGTCCAGCACGCGAGCACGCCCCGGAACCTCTCCGTCTTCGACGAGCTCGTGGACCTCTTCCGGCGCCGGAGCACCGTCCCGACCGAGTCCGAGTTCCAGGAACTGGAGCCGCCCCTCGCGACGGCGGAGTTCCCGGCCCACGTGCTCACCGACGAGCACCTGCGCGCGGCCCTCGCACCGGCGCGCCTCGCCACCCTCCGCCGGGAACTGGCAACCCTCAGACCGGGGCGCACGCAGGGCCCTCACATCCGATATGTCGCCCCGTGGCACGACCTGAGCCTCCTCCCGGCAGCCTCGGTGGACATGGTGTTGTCGCAGGCCGTGCTCGAGCATGTGGGCGACCCTGCGCTCGTGCACCGCGCAGCAAGACACTGGCTGCGGCCGGGCGGGTTCGTGTCGCACCAGATCGACTTCAGGAGCCACGGGCTGGCCGCGGCCTGGAACGGCCACTGGGCGTACGGCGATCTCGAGTGGCGGCTCATCCTCGGCCGCAGGCCGTACCTCCTCAACCGCGAGCCGCACTCGGCGCACGGGCGCCTCCTGCGCGAGGCCGGGTTCGACATCGTCTGCGACCTCGCGAAGCGGGGCGGGCCGGGGCTCGGGCGCAGCCGGCTCGCGCCGCGTTTCCGCGACCTCTCCGACGACGACCTCACGACCGCCAGCGCGTTCATCCAGGCGCGCCGGGCGCCATGACGGGTCCGGCGAGCCCGCTCGGGCCTTGGCCGTCGCCTCCTCCCGAGAGTCACTTCGACCCGCAGTCGCCACCGACGCCCTGCATATCGACCTCGATGCCATAGCGCCCGCGGCGGCCCAGGGTGCGATAGTACGGGTGCAACCAGTAGCGAAGCGACAGCCCCTGCGGCGGACTGAAGGTTGGCCACAGGTAGAGCGCGTCCACCTCGGCTTCCCGGGCGAGCCGCAGCGCCTCCTTGATCAGCGCCGGGTGGTCGTTCCAGCGGAAGAGAACGTACTTCCACGTGATCCGGGGCGACGCCTGGCCGCGGTCGTCGCGGTAGCGCCTCAGCGCCCTCAGGTTCGCGTAGGCCCGATCGAAGTCCGAGCCGCGCTGGTAGCGCGTCACCACGTCGGTCGACGGCCCGTCGATCGAGAAGTAGATGTCGTCGAGCAGCAGCGCGGCTTCGCGCTTGCGGTCGCTGTCCAGCAACACGCCGTTGCTGCTGGAGGAGATGACGGCCGTCGGGTTGTGCTCGCGGAGGATCTGGAGCTCGTCGAGAATCCGCGGCGTCAAGAACGGCTCGCCCAGGTTGTAGTAGCTGATGCTCTCGATCCCCAGGCGCCCCAGCACGGCCGCGACCCGACGGACGTCGTCGAGCGACATGGTGCGCCGGGCGCGGATCCGGCTCACCCCCTCGCGCGCGCAGCTCACGCAGTCGAGGTTGCAGCAGACGCTGTTCTCCACCATCATGCCGCGGTGGGGGAGGCGGTACTCGTGGACGTGCTGCTCGGCCTGCCCTGCGTCGACGAGGCGAAGCTCGGGGCAGCGCGAGCACGTGTCGAGCGGCAGCCGGCCCGCGGCCAGGTCGCGGCGGAAGCGGCGCGCCACGGGGCCCGCGAACAGCTCCTCCAGTGAATGCTCCTCCAGGCTGCCTATCTGGCCACTGCCGTCGTAGTCCTGGCAGTTGCAGCTCACCGTCAGGTCGCAGTTGACGCAGATGTTGTACGCCGACTGCCCGGCGAGCGCGGCGCAGTAGAAGCGGCGGCCGGTGAGGCGGGCGTGGGCCTCGCGCAGGTGGCCGAGACCGCGCCGCATGGCCTGCACCACGGCATGCGTCGCGTCTCCTGCGCTGTCCTGTCGCCGTGGTCGGTTCCTCACGTGACCCGATACCCTGACCCACCCGCGCGCCGTGCCGCCGGCAGGCAGATGGTAGCACGGGCGAGCGGTATTGCCCGTTCGTCTCGGGTGAGCCTGATGGCAGGTGCCCTTGCGTGGCAGGGCAGCCACACGCTACGGTGGACCTGGTTCATGTCGCGCCCCCTCCGCATCCTCCAGGCCGTCCCCTACTTCGACCCCGCCTACCGCTACGGGGGGCCGGTCAAGTCGGTGTTCCAGCTCTGCGTGCACCTGGCCCGTCGCGGGCACGAGGTGGTCGTCTACGCCACCAACGCCAATGGCGACGAACGCCTGCCCGTGCGGGCCGGGGAGCCGGTGCCGCGCGATGGCTTCACCGTGACCTACTTCGCCAACTACCTCCTGCACGAGTATTTCTTCCCCTGCCCCGGCGTGCTGCGCCGCATCCTCGCGGAGCGCCCGCGCTTCGACGTGATCCACTCCCACTGCCCCTACTCCTTCCTCGACTTGGTGCTGGGCCCGTACGCGCGGGCGCGCGGTATCCCGTGGATTATGTCGGCCCGCGGCTCGCTCGACCCGGTCGCACGGGAGAAGAAGAGCCTGCTCAAGCGCGCCAGCGACGTCCTCTACGTGGGCCCGAACCTCCGTCACGCCCGGTGGTGCGTGGCCCTGACGCCGTACGAGGCCGACAACTACCGCCGCCTCGGCGTGCCGACGGAGCGGATCGCGGTGGTGCCCAACGGCATCGAGGCCCCCACGCTCGACACCGCGGCCGGCCGGGCGTTCCGGCGGCGCCATGGGATCGGCGACGACGAGGTCGTCTTTCTGTTCCTCTCGCGCATCGACTGGAAGAAGGGGCTCGACCTCCTGGTGCCGGCCTTCGCCCGCGCGCGCGCCGGCTGCCCGAGGGCCCGCCTGGTCATCGCGGGCGGGGACTATGGCTTCGGTGGCGAGCTCGACCGCCTCCTCGGCGACGCCCGCCTCGGCGACGCGGTCGTCCGCACCGGAATGCTCGAGGGAGCCGACAAGTGGGCCGCGCTCGCGGCCGCCGACGCCTTCTGCCTCACGGCCCACAGCGAGGGGCTGCCGATGTCGGTGCTGGAGGGCCTCGCCTGCGGGCTGCCGCAGGTGCTCACGGACGCCTGCAACGTCCCCGAGGTGGCCGAGGCCGGGGCCGGGGTCGTGCTGCCGCGGGAGGTCGGTCCCATCAGCGTGGCGCTGCGGCGGCTCTGCGAGGACCCCGCGCTGCGTCGGGAGCAGGGCCAGGCGGCGGGGCGCCTCGCGCGCGCGCGCTTCGACATCGAGCGCACGGTCGACGCGCTGGAGGGACTCTACCGCGGGTGCGTCGGCGCGGATTGAGGCTGCGGCCTTCCCTCCCACGCCTGCAGTTGGACTCGGGCGCGGTCGGCGAAGCGGCCGGTGGGGCGGAGCTCCACGAACCGGCGGAGGCGGGCCGCGGCCGCCTCGCGGTGCCCCAAGCGCTCGAAGACCAGCCCCAGCCCGTACTCCGCCTCGGGGTGGAACGGGTCCAGGCTCGCGGCGCGCTGGAAGGCGACGCTGGCCTCCGGGACGTGGCCCTGTGAGAGGAGGGCGAAGCCGAGGTTGGTGTGGCCGAGGACGTTGCGCGGGTTGCGCTCGACCACCCGCCGCAGGTGCGCGGCGGCCGCGGCGTGGTCTCCCTGCTGCAACGCGTCCGCCCCACGGCGGAGGTCCTCGTCTCCTTGATGCTGAGCCTCGAGCATGCCGCTGAACTGCCGGTAGGTGGGGGCCCGCGGCGAGGTCGGCGCGACCTTGAGGAGCCCGTGATACGCTCCCAGGAGCTCCGGATCCCCCTTGAGCGCCTGGCGGAACCAGGGCTCGGTCGCCGCGGGCCGCGTACCGCGGCCGCCGAGGCACGCGGCTCCCGCCAGGACCGCAGCTCGCGGGCGGGTGGCGCCATGGGCGCCGGCCTCCTCCAGCAGGCCGCAGGACCGAGCTGCGTCGCCCGCCAGCCAGGCCCCGCGGGCCCGCTCGCCATCGATGATGCAGCGCAGTGGCGCGAAGGCCGCGCGGCGTGCCCGGACGAGCTGCTCCTCGGCGCCCGCCAGGTCCCCACGGTCCAGCAGCGCCCGCCCGAGGAAGAGGCGCGGGATCGCGGCCCGTGGCGACGCGGCCACGGCGCGACGCGCCTCATCGAGGCACGCCTCCCCGAGGGCCGGGTCGGACGACCGGAGCGACATCAGCTCGAGGCCATGGTCGGGCCTCACGCACCGGTACTCGGCCGGCGGGCCCGACGGCACCGGTGCCAGGTCACGACGGAGGTACAGCCCCGCGGCGTCGTCGAAGTGCACCAGGGCGAAGCGCGAGCCCCCGAACGCGGGGGCCTGCAGCCCGGGAGCCAGCCGCGCGAGGGTCTGCTCGTCCGGGGCGAGCACGGTCTCGAGGATCGCGGCCGCGAAGGCGTACCGCGTGTCGAGCCGACCGAACGCGGCCTCGTCGAAGGGGGCCAGCGCGGCGTCGGGGCCGGCCCAGCTCTCGGGGTTGCGCGCGTCGTGGAACGGCCTGACGCCGGGCACGGCGCGCCAGGCGATGAAGCCGCCGAAGTGGATGGTGTGGTAGACGGGGCCGGCGAGGTGCAGGTTCTCGAGTTGTCCCAGGCTGCCCTCGGGGAAGCGGCCGGGCAGCAGGCCGACGCCGAAACGCTCGTCGGTGAAGCGGGCCACCTGCGGCGCGGCCAGCGGCGCGAGCAGGAGCGGCAACGCGCAGGCCAGGGCGGCCCGGACGCGGCCCCGCGCGGCGACCTCGGCCAGGTTCCGCGCCACCAGCGGCGCGCAGATGAGCGGGAGGAGCGGGATGAAGCGCACCGCCACGAGGCTCGCGGCGCAGGCCGCCGCCGCGCGCGCGAGCGCCGAAGCCGACACGTGGCGCGCGTTGACCGCGAACGAGGCCGCCACCAGACAGATGAAGCCGCCCTGGAGCCCCAGCAGATCGTCGCGGCCGGGCGCGGCGAGCTCGGAGACGAAGTGAGTCAGCGCCGGTGCGGCGGCGCCTCCGTCGCTGGCGCCCGGCGCGGGTCCACCGCCCAGAATGGTCGCCAGGAACCTGACCGAGGTGGCGAGCCCGACGCCGGGCGTGGCCGCCACGAAGGACGCGGCCACGCCCGCCACGGCCACCAGCGCCGGCGCCATCGCGGGCCGCAGCGCGCGCCACCCGGGCCGTTCCCCCTGCAGCCGTTTCCAGCCCACGCCAGCCAGCAGGGCCAGCGCGTGAAGCCCGAGGAGCCCGAGCCCCACCACCTGGCTCGGGTGGATGTTGGCCCAGACGATGAAGAGCAGTGGCAACGCGGCGAGCGGCCGCCACTCGCCTTCCTCGTGGCGGTGGATGGCGTGCTGCACGAGCGAGATCAACAGGAACGCCACGATCTCGGGGCGCGGCTGGAAGCGCTCGCGCATGAGCACGGCGGCGAGCATGAGCACCGCCGCTCGCGCCATCAGGCCGGCAGTGGTGTCTTGCGTCGATTCCGTCCGGTCCCGCCAGAGCACGATGAACGTGAGGGCCGCCAGCAGCGCCACGAGCACGCTCACCGCCGGAAGACCGCCAACCTGCTCGGCCGCCCGCACGAGCACCGCGAACAGCCACTCGGGCGTGCGGTACTCGCCGCCCTGTCCCAGCAGCGGCGCCAGGAAGGGCTCGCCCGGGGGAAACCGGCCACCCGCCAGGAGCTCGCGCCCGTACGCCAGGTGATACCAGCCGTCCACGTCGGCGAGTTGCTTGAGCCCGAGCGCGGCCGGGAGCACGACCGTCGCGAGGCCGAGGGCGGCGCGAACGAACCGTGGGCGTGGCGACGGGTCGAACGACAGGGGGACTCCTACCATGTGCATATCAAACCGCCGACCGCGATGGTGGCGAGGCACCGATCGTGGCCGTGGACCGGTGCATATTAGCGGAGAGCCCGGAGCTTCGCGAAAGGGACCGCGCAAACGATGCACGTTGAGCGCGTCGTGGGCCCAGCGTACACTGGGCTCGCTCCCGTCCCCCCCACCTCGAACGAAAGCCCGCCCGAGGGGTCACCAACCGAGGACCACGGGGCGGCTGCGAAGCTGGCGCGGGCGCGGTTCCTCATGACGGTCGAGTCCGTGCCAATCGTTGCGTTTGCTTCGCGCCGCGGCGCGCTCGCCTACTTCGCCATCTTCGCCGTCTCGGGGTCCGCGGGGCTTATCTACGAGTCGATCTGGACCCACTACCTGAAGCTCTTCCTCGGCCACGCCGCCTACGCGCAGGCCCTCGTGCTGGCCATCTTCATGGGGGGCATGGCGCTCGGGTCGTGGGTGTCCAGCCGCTGGTCGCCGCGGTGGACGAACCTCCTCCGCGCCTACGCAGTAGCCGAAGCTGGCATAGGAGTCGCGGCGTTTCTGTTTCACCCCCTGTACACGGGAACCATCGAGCAGGTCTACGGCCGGCTCTTTCCCGCGCTCGGCTCGCCCAGCACCGTCGTCGCAGCACGCTGGCTGATCGCCGGTCTCCTGATCCTACCCCAGTCGGTGCTCCTCGGCATGACCTTCCCGCTCATGAGCGCGGGGGTCATCAGGCGATACCCCGAGCGACCCGGCGCCACCCTCGCCACCCTCTACTTCACGAACAGCATCGGCGCGGCCGTGGGGGTGCTGGCGAGCGGCTTCTGGCTCGTGGCGTGGGTCGGCCTGCCGGGCACGCTGAGGATCGCCGGGGCCCTCAACCTCGCGGTGGCGGCGTCGGTCTGGGTGCTGGGCGCACCCGCCCGCGGTCTGCCCTCCACACCGCCGGGCGGCAGCGTCAGCGCGTCCGGCACCGCCGGGGCCCGCACGCCTGACGGGAGCCGAGGCACGTGCTCCGCGTTCCTGCTGGTCGCCGCCGTCACCGGCGCCTCGTCGTTCGTCTACGAGATCGGTTGGATCCGCATGTTGAGCCTGGTGCTGGGGAGCTCGACTCACGCGTTCGAGCTCATGCTCAGCGCCTTCATCACCGGGTTGGCTCTGGGTGGCCTATGGGTGCGGGGCCGCATCGACCGGCTCGCCGACCCGGTGCGATTCCTCGCCCTCGTGCAGGTGGCGATGGGGCTCCTGGCCCTCGCGACGTTGCCGCTCTACGCGAACGCCTTCAGAGTCATGGGCTGGATGGTGGAAGCGCTCGGCAAGACGCCCTGCGGCTACGCGCTCTTCTCCCTGGGCAGCCACGGCATCGCTCTCGCCGTGGTGCTGCCGGCGACCTTCTGCGCCGGAACCACGCTGCCGCTTCTGACTCACCTGCTCCTCCGGCGCGGCTACGGCGAGCGCAGCATCGGCGCAGTCTACGCTTGGAACACGCTGGGGTCCATCGCCGGGGTGATCCTGGCAATCCACGTCGGGATGCCGCTCCTGGGGGTCAAGGGGTTGTTGGGCCTCGGCGCTTCGCTGGACATGCTGCTCGGCGTGGGATTGGCGGCGCTGCTCTGCGGCGCGCGCCGGTTCGGGGTCGCGTGCGCCGCGTGCACGGTGGTCGGGCTGGTCGCCGCCCTCGCTCTCGTGCGCATCGCGCCCCATGCGATGGCCTCGGGGGTATACCGCACCGGCAAGCTCCTCGCTCCGACCGAGGAGGTCCTGTCTCACCGGGACGGGAAGACCGCCACCGTGTCGGTGACCCGGGACGCGGGCGGCGTCGTATCGCTGCGCACCAACGGCAAGCCCGACGCCAGCATCCGCCTCGGTCTGGCGGCCACGCCCACCGACGACGAGTCGACCATGGTGCTCGCGGGCGCGCTGCCGCTTGCCATCCACCCTCAGGCCCGCCACGTCGCCAACATCGGCATGGGCTCGGGCCTGACCACCAACACGTTGCTCCTCGCGCCCGAGGTCGAGTTCGTCGACACGATCGAGATCGAGCCCCTCATGGTCGCGGGTGCCCGCGCCTACCACGACCGCGTCCCTCGCGTGTTCGACGACCCCCGCAGCAGGATCCACTACGACGACGCCAAGTCGTTCTTCTCCAGCGTGAGGAGGCGCTACGACCTCATCGTGTCGGAGCCGTCGAACCCGTGGGTGAGCGGGGTGGCGACGCTCTTCTCCGAGGAGTTCTACCGCCGGACCAAGGACTACCTGGCTCCCGGTGGGCTGATGGTGCAGTGGCTCCAGCTCTACGAGATCGACTTCTGGCTCGTGGCTTCGATCCTCAAGGCGTTGTCGGCCCAGCTGTCCGACTGGGTCGTCTACAACGTGTCGCAACGAGACCTCCTGATCGTCGCGTCTCCGGCCGGCCCGGTGCCGGTGATCGGCCCTCGGATCTTCGACAACGAGCGCATCGTCGCCGAGCTGCGGCGGGTAGGGATTCAATCCGTCGACGATCTGGAAGGCCTGTGGTGTGGCAACCGGCGAGCGCTCGAGCCCCTCCTGAAACGCCACGGCGCGCGCGCCAACTCGGACTTCTTCCCCGTCCTCGATCAGGGCGCTGCCGCGGCTCGGTTCCTCGGCTCCGAGGCGGTCGAGCTGCTGAACCCTGCGCTCCTGGAGCTTCCGCTCATGGAGGTGCTCGGGGGGCATCCGAGGCCGGCCGCCACCGTGATCGGGCCGAGCCCCAACCGCTTCCAGGAGCGAGCGTTCCACGCGCGGCTGGCGCGGACCCTCGCCGACTACCTCCAGGGAGGCGCGTGGAACTGGCGCCCCGAGGAGCGCCCACTGCCGCCGAACATCCGGGCCTACGCCGACACGGCGCGCAGGGTGGTCGTCGACTGCGGGCGCGGGCTCTCCCCGGGCCAGTGGTTCGACGCGATGTTCAACACGGTGGCGAGGCGGGTGGCGCCCCTGGTGACGGCGGACGAGTGGGAGCCGGTCTGGCGCCGCTTGGCCGCGTGCCACGACGGCCTCGACCCCGTGCAGCGGGAGTTTCTCTCTCTGGTCGGCGCAGTGGAACGCCGCGACGGTGCCGCCATGGCGCGAGGCGCGACGAGCATGCTGCGCCAGCTGCGAGCCGCCGATCCGTTCTTCATCGACTACCTGGTCACGGCGGGCATGCTTGGCCACCTCGCCGCTGGCGAGCGGCCGGCCGCCCGCGCTCTGTACGAGCGCTACCGGGGCCGGATGTCGCCCGCGGCGCACGTGTCCTTCCGGCTGCAGCTCCTGCGCGCCCACGCCGGCGCCGAAGGTCCCTGATCGGCCCCGGCCCCGGAACGCGGGTCGACGTGCGCCGGACCGCTGCCAGCGGCGCGGCGACGGGCCGGCGGTCGGGGAGCGGCGCGGTCACCTCCCGTGAGGCCGCTGGAGCGACGACCCCGGGATCGGCGTCTTGGGCCCCACCATCGGTCCGGCCGGCGGAGGGACGCCTGGCGCCACCGGTAGCCGCGGCGATACGACCTCGCCCCAGTCGCGAAGCGCCGACGCGCGCGGGTGCTCCACCCCATGGCAGCTGAGCCGGCAGTGACCCGCCGGAGCGCCGACCGGCAGGTAGGCGATCCGGCCGAACCGGTCGGGCAGCACCACGGTAGTGTCGAAGTCGATCAGGCGCGGGTTGACCGCGCTGCCGTGGGGTGAGTGGCACGCCCGGCACGTGGCCGGCGCGCGCCCCCGCGACGCGGTCACCAGGTGCCGGTTGTGGTAGCGGAACGACTCGTTGCCGAGGATGCTCTTGCGGGAGTGGCAGCGGTAGCAGAGGGCGTACTGCGCCTCGCCCTCCGGCGTGCCGTCGGCGGTCTCGAAGCGATAGCGGAGCAGGTGGGGGATCCGCGAACCATGCGGGCCGCGGGGTCCCCCGGGATCGTCGCTCCCGTGACACTGGCCACACGACAGGATGCTCGACGATGTCCACGGGCGGATGAGCGACGGCATGGGCCCGGGGAATGCCGGGGCCAGGACCGCGTGGACGCTCCGCGCGGTGGCTGCGAAGCGGCGGCCGAGGTCGCTCGACCGCGCGGCGCGGTTGCCGACGGCGCCGTGGCAGCGGAAGCACAGCTCCGCCTCGGTGGTCACCCCGCGGATCGGCGCCTGGCGCGGCCGCAGCCCGAGCAGCGACTCGCCCTGGCGCGGCGGCGGTACGTGGGGCTCGTGGCAGTCGGCGCAGGCCGCGTGCCGGAGCACCTTGCCCGACCGCTCGGGCAGCCTCTCGTCGGCCCGATGGAGGTCGGAGCGTTCGATGGGGTGGCGGTAGGGCTTCTGGAAGTCGCGCTCGATGTCGGCCGGGCGCGCGAGCTGCGTCAGGGTGCCGGCCTTGCGGGCCTTCTCGCGCGCCGCGCTCGCGCCGTGGCAGCGGAAGCAGAGGTCCTGAACCGCGTCGCGCAGCATGCGCGACTTGGCGCGGCCGTGGCCCGCGTGGCAGGCCGCGCAGCGCGACGCCACCAGGCGGCGATCGAGGTGGGGCCCCGCGGGGGGAGCCGCAACGGCGCGATGGCCCACGGCCAGCGGCAGCAGCAGGGCGAGGATTGCGAGCGTCGCGCGCACGTCAGAACCTGTGGCACAGGGCGCAGACCTCGGAGAAGTCCGGCCGGCGGTAGAAGGGGATGCCGCTCGCCTGGCGGTTGGAGTCGTCATGCGGATCGTGGCAGCTCGTACACTGCACCCGGTCACGGCCGTCGAGCACCTTCGCCTTGCGCATCTCCTCCACCGGCCTGAGCGGCAGGTCCTTGGCGTTGTTCCGGGTGACGAGCTCTGCGGTCACGGCGAACGACACCGGGTGCATGCCCGACAGGTCGCGGCCGAGGTTGGCCGGGGAGCCGCTCGGAATCTGCGGGGCCTCGGACCGCCCCCGGTCCCCGTGCAGGAGCGAGCCGACGGCGATCGT
>JACRCY010000159.1 GCA_016218785.1 Deltaproteobacteria bacterium | reverse complement strand
CGGAGGCGGCACAATGCTGACGCACGAGAGACCACCGGTAAGCCGTGTGCGGGAAATCCGCATGCACGGTTTGAAAGGGGGTCTTGCTGTCTACCCTCTCGCCCTCGGGGCGAAGGAAGGATAGAAGGATCTACCAATGGAACGCCCCATCTGGTTCACGGTCGGCGGGCAGACGCTGCACGGCATGCTCCACCTGCCCGAGCGGCAGCCCGCGCCCGCCGTGGCGCTGCTCCACGGGTTCACCGGTCAGCGCATGGAGAGCGCCTTCGTCTTCGTCCGGCTGGCGCGGCTGCTGTGCGGCGCCGGCATCGCCGCGCTGCGGTTCGACTTCCGCGGATCGGGCGAGAGCGAGGGGGTTTTCTCGGAGGTGACCATCGAGCGCGAGGTCGAGGACGCGCGCGCCGCGCTCCGCTGGCTGCGGGCGCGTCCCGACGTCGACGCGCGGCGGGTCGGCCTGCTCGGCGTCTCGCTCGGCGCGACGGTCGCCATGCTGACGGCGGGCGACGAGCCGGACCTGCAGGCGCTGTGCCTGTGGGCGACGCTGGCGCGGCCGCGGCACCGCTTCCCGCTGCCGCCAGAGCCGGAGCGGCGCGCCGCGCTGCGCGCACACGGCTTCGTCGACCACAACAACGAGGGGTTCCCCGTGGGCCGCGCCTTCTACGAGTCGGCGGCGCGCGTGGACCCGGTGGCCGCGATGGAGCGCTACCGCGGGCCCCTCCTGTGCGTGCACGGCGAGCGCGACTATCTGCCGCTCGAGGAGCCTCAGCTCGTGATCGACCGGACCGCGGCCTCGTCCAAGTCGCTCCACGTCGTGCCGGAGGGGGAGCACGTCTTCGGCCCCTGGGCCGCCAAGACCGAGGCGGTCGAGGTCACCCGGGACTTCTTCGTGCGGACGCTGACGGGAGGGGCGCGGGCGAAGTCGCCGCGGGCGACCAAGCCGCGACGGAAGGCGAAGCCGCCGCGTACGGCGAAGGCGCCGCCGAAGTCGAGGCCGAGTCGGCGCTAGCGCTGCTTGGTCACCTTCCACGTGCCGGTCTGCCCCTGGCCCGCGGTGCCGACCGCGCGCGTGGTGAAGGTGCCGGAGATGACGTCACCCCGGCGCGCGCCGATGAACTCGGTCTCGACCTGCACCTTCAGCTGGGGCTCCGTGTACGGGCCGACGACGCCCTTGACCATCCCCTTCTCGGCGGCCTCCACGAACTTGATCGGGACCGAGGTCGCCTTGGCCGGGTCGTCGGCGCTCATGATGACCTTGCCTTCGGCGTAGGTGGAGCCCCGCGAGAGATCGAAGTGGATGACGCCCTTGCGCCCCGACTCGAGGCCTTCGTAGGAGCCCACCCACTTGCCGGCGAGGAGCAGGACCGACACGTCACTGCCCTTGACCGGAACCGAGGTCGACTGCGCCGGGCCGCAACCCACGGCCACGAGCGCGACTGCGAGCAGCATTTCCCGCTTCATGCCGTCCTCCTGCAAAAATACGGTGTAGCTGTATTCTCGCGCATTGCTGACCTCAGCGCCAGCAAGAAAGAACCTCCTGACTCGCGGTCACTCGGCGGATGAAGGTTTCTTCTGCCACGCCGCGCGCACCTGCGCGGTGAAGTCGCGCCAGAGCCGCTCGAAGACGACCGCGGGCTTGAAGGCCGCGAAGTAGCGCGTGCGTGTCCACGACAGCGGCAGCATGATGAGCGTCAGCACCAGCAGCCCCAGGGCGGTCTGACCGAGGGTGAGCCGGCCCCTGATGTCCAGGGCGTGCTCGCCCACGAGGTGTCCGTAGACCAGGTCCACGTGGACCCAGTACATGAGGAGGCTGGTGCGGCCGAGTTGCCTGATGGGGCCGAAGCGCGCCGGGTTGAAGAACGGCTGCACCAGCCACAGCACGCCGGCCAGCACGCAGATCCAGCCGATGTGGGTGAAGGTGTAGCTCGGCAGGTTGCGCCACCTGCCGCCGAAGGCGATGAACTTCGGCTCGGGCAGGCCGAGGTACAGCCAGCTGCCGGCGACCAGCAGCAGGCCCACGAGCATGGTGCCCAGCATGACCCGGCGCGCGGTGCCCTCCGCGCGTCCGGCGCGCGCCCACACGGTGCCGGCGAAGAGGCCGGCGAACGGGTAGGCCAGCCAGGGGAAGAGCGGGAAGAACCAGCTGCGCTGGTCGCTGAGGTAGCTGTAGATCTGCCACGGCGCCCACTCGGGCCAGCGGATCCGACCGACGTACGGCGCGAGGAGCGCGACGATCACGGCCGCGCCGGCGGCCCGCCACGCGAACGCGCCCTTGGTCGGAGGGAACGCCAGCACGGCGCAGAGCAGCATCGAGAGGCCGATGCAGTTGAGGATGTCGACCCGCAACACGTTGGCCACGGGGCCCCCGCCCAGGACGTGCTCCTGGATCCGGAAGACGAAGGCCGCGATGAAGATCATCAGACCGCGGTTGCGGGCGGCGCGGCGCGCGTCATCGCGGCTGCTGCCGCGGGCGAGGGCCGACTCGAAGGCCATGGCCATGCCGACGCCCGTCAGGAACAGGAAGAGGGGCGCGGAGTAGCCGGCCACCACGTTGATCCACCGGTAGGCGGTGGTCATCACGAGCGAGGGCTGGATCCACGCCGCGAAGACGTGCGCGGCGAACATGAGGAGCACCGCGATCCCGCGGAGCCAGTCGATGTAGAGGAGGCGATTGCGGTGGGGTTCGCTCATGCTCGGGCGGTGCGAGGCGTGGAGCGGGCCGGGAGAGGCAGCCCGATGGCCTTCCAGAACAGCTCGTTGAGCCTCACGTGGGCCAAGGTGCGGGTGCGCACCACCGAGCAGCAGAGCACGAGGACGACCAGCGCCGCGAGCCAGGCCAGGGCGCGCGGGATGCTCGCGCGGTTGAGCAGGTCTAGGCCCTTCTCCCACGCGAGCGGGCCGTAGCACAGGTTCACGTGGATCCAGTAGGCGAGCAGCGAGGTGCGGCCGAGCTGCCGCACCGGGCCGAAGCGCGCCGGGTTCGCGAAGGGCTGCAGGCCGCGGCACGCCGCCCCGAGGCAGAGGAGGATGCCGAGGTGGCCGCCGAAGTACCGGGGGTCGATGCGGTGCTCGGCGCCGAGGGCGAGGTAGTGCGCCGGGTACGCCTGCACCACGACGCAGCCGACGACGAGCCCGACGCCGACGGCCGCCGTCCACAGCCACACCGCCCGCGTGTCACGGGCCCAGAGATAGCCGACGGCGAAGCCGGAGAGCGCGTAGGCGGCGAAGGGGAATGCCGGAAAGACGAGCTGCCGGCCGTCGTAGAGGTAGTCGTAGAGCGGGGTCGCCGGCTGCGGGAGCCGCGCGACCAGCGGCGTCAACGCGACGACGAGCAGCGCCGCGGCCGCGGCGCGCACGGCCCCCCGTGCTCCGGAGGCCCCCACCACGGCGAGCAGCGCCAGGGAGAGGGCGATGGCGTTGAGGATGTCCACGCGCAGGACGTCGCTCCACTGGCCGCCCGAGAGCAGCAGCTCCTGCACGCGGAACAGGTGGGCGGCGAGGAGGAGGCCGACGCCGCGCTTCAGGGTCTTCACGCGGAAGGCGGCCAGGTCGCGCTCGTCGCGCGCGGCGCGCAGCCCGAGGGCCAGCGACACGCCCACGAGGAAGAGGAAGGCCGTGGCGGCCTGGCTGCCGATGGCCCGCGCCGCCACCCACACCGGCCCGTGGCGGTGCTCGGGGGCGATCCAGGCCGCGAAGGCATGGATCTCCATCATCGCCAGGATCGCGATCCCCCGCATCCAGTCGAGGTAGAGGGCGCGTTGCGCCGGGGGTAGAGACACGACGAGCCATTCTACCAAAACGGTGGCGCCGCGCCCGCCGGCGAGAAGCCCGTCCTGGCGGTTTTTTTGGGGCTTCCGCCCCTGCGCCGGCCGTCCTAGACTCCGGCCGTGAAGCGCAGCAGCGGGCCGGTCTTCGTGGCGCTCACGTCGGTCGTGGCCGCCGTCGGCCTCACGGCCTTCAAACTGGTCGTGGGGCTCAAGACGGGGAGCCTGGGGATCCTCTCCGAGTTCGCCCACTCGGGCCTCGACCTGGTGGCCGCGCTCATCACCTTCTTCGCGGTGCGCGCCGCGGCCCGCCCGCCCGATCCCGAGCACCTCTACGGCCATGGCAAGGTGGAGAACCTGTCGGCGCTGGTGGAGACGCTGCTGCTCCTCGCCACCTGCGGATGGATCGCGTACGAGGCCGTCCACCGGCTGGTGGCGCGACCGGTGCCGGTGCAGGTGACGGCCTGGTCGTTCATCGTCATGGGAGTGTCGATCATCGTGGACGTGTCGCGCTCGCGGGCCCTCGCCCGCGCCGCGAAGAAGTACAACAGCCAGGCGCTCGAGGCCGACGCGCTGCACTTCTCGACCGACATCTGGAGCTCCGCGGTGGTCATCCTCGGGCTGGTGGCGGTGCTCGTGGGCAGGTCGAGCGCGCGCCCCGACCTGTGGTGGCGCGCCGACTCGATCGCGGCCCTGGGCGTGGCGGTGGTGGCGAGCTGGGTGTGCGTGAAGCTCGGGCGCCGCACCATCGACGCGCTCGTCGACCGGGCCCCGGCGGGCCTCCACGGGCAGCTCGTGGCCGCGGTGGCCGGCGTTGCCGGCGTGACCGACTGCGAGCGCCTGCGGGTGCGCCCGGGCGGCGCCATCATGTTCGTGGACGTGTCCATCGCCGTCGCGGCGCTGGCGCTCGAGGCGTCGCACCGGGTCGCGCACGAGGTGGAGGCGGCGGTGCAGGCCGTGAGCCCCGGCGCCGACGTGGTGGTCCACATGGACCCGAAGGGGGAGGGGGCCGGCACGGTCCCGGCCGCGGTGCACCGGATCGCGCTCGTCCGCGGCCTGGAGGTCCACAGCGTGGCCGCGCACTCGGTCGAGGGGTCGCTCCACGTGACCATGCACCTCGAGGTCGATCCGGCCCTGAGCCTGAGCGAGGCGCGCGGCATCGCTTCGGGGCTGGAGGCCGGGGTGCGCGAGGACATGGCGGGCGTGAGCCGGGTGGACATCCACCTCGAGCCGCGGGAGGCGGACGTCGGCGCCGGCGACGAGGTCACCGCGCGCGAGGCCGCGCTGCGCGAGCGCATCCGCGCCATCGCGCTCAGCGTCGAGCCCGTCCGCGGCTGCCACGACATCCACATCGACGCCGTGGGCGGCGTGAGCGAGGTGGCGCTCCACGTCACGTTCGATCCCGACCTCCCCGTGGTCCAGGTGCACGAGGCCTCGCACCGCCTCGAGGAGCGCCTGCGCGCGGAGATCGACGGGCTCGGGCGCGTGTCGGTGCAGGCCGAGCCGCCCGGAGAGTAGGCGCGGCCCTATCGCGGTGGCCCGAACCCGAGCGCGAACCACAGGGCGCCGCCGACCTCCTCCATCACCGACGGTGCCACCGCGCCGACGTAGCGCCGCAGACCCGCCCGCGGCACGGTCGCGACGTGGTCGAGGTTGATGGCGGAGGCCCGCTTCAGCCCGCTCTCCGGGCCCACCACCACCTCGCTCGCGATTCCGCGGATGGTGGAGGTGAGCGGGGCCACCGTCACCGTGCGCAGGTGGCCGATGATCTCCTGCCGCGTGAGCACCAGGACCGGCCGCGTCCGGTCGGGCCGGGGGAACGCGTAGAGCCAGATCTCGCCGCGCGCTACTTCGGCCATCGCTGCGCTCTCAGGACCGGGCCGAACTCGGCGTCGGTCACGGGCAGCCGCTCGTACGCCTTGCGGTGGCCGCGGACGGCCGCCTCGATCCGCCGCCGCTCCACCCCCAGGTGGAGCGCCTCCTTGACCACGCGGGCGCGCGACGCCGCGGCGCGGCGGCGCTCCCGGTCCACCTGGTCGAGCAACACTTCGTCTATCCGAACCGACAGCATTCGTGACATACACAATGTCTACCACATGATGCTGACACGGACAAGGTGCCGGCAGGCCGCGTTGCGGAGGGACGGTGGCCGAGGCCGGGAACGAGGGCCGGCCGGGGTCGTTTGTGTCCCCAGGGGCGCCCATGGTACGGTAGCCCCGTGCCATACGGCGCGCCCATGCGCCTCACGGTGGCGACGAGGAGTACCATGCCCTGGTCGCGGGTTCGAGTCTCCCTCGCGGTGACGGTCGCGTCCCTCGCGCTCGCCACCCTCGGTTGCGGTCGCACCAGCATGTTCGGGCAGGGCGGCCCCGACGGCGGCATCCACGACGGACCGCCCGGCGACGGCCTCCCGCACGACGGAGCCCCGGGCGACCGGCCGCACGACGGGGCCTGCGCTCCGGCCTGCGCCGACCTGTGCGCCGAGCTCGAGACCTGCGGCTACGTCTACCCCGGCGGCCAGACCGTCTGCCGCAACGACTGCCAGGTGGGCCGCTGGAGCGGCGACACCATCCAGTGCCTCGTCGCCGGGTACTGCGCGCCCACCATCTCCTGCGCGAGCTACAGCCAGTGCATCCAACACCCCAACCGCTCCTGCGATGACGTCTGCGCCTTCGCCCAGCTGTGCGGGATCATGTCCACCGGCGAGTGCCTCGCGCTGTGCCGGGCGGCCACCCCCGAGGAGAGGTCCTGCTACTCGCGGGCCGTGCAGGACCAGAGCTGCGACGAGCTGAAGGAGTGCTTCCAGGTGCCCGGCACCCCGTGCGAGCGGATCTGCGACTTCGCCATCGACTCGTGCGGCGCCAACGTCCCCCGGGACCAGTGCATCGCCTACTGCGAGGCGCAGCCACAGTCGGCGATCCAGTGCGAGCTCCAGGCGGTGGCGGAGGGGGACTGCGCGGCGCTGGCGACCTGCTTCCAGAACCCGCCCGACGAGGCGGACCTGGTCGTCGGCGACTTCTACGCCTTCGTCCAGGGAGCGACGGTCTACTACGCCGCGACGGTCTGCAACTTCGGGGGTGCGGCGGCCGGCCCCTTCGACATCGAGCTCTACTACCACCGGGCGAGCTCGCCGGCGCCGCACCTCACGGGCGACGACGCGCGGTCGCTGCCGGGCCTGCAGCCGAGCGCCTGCCAGACCGTCCAGTTCGTGCGCCCCAGCACACCGGCCGGCAGCTACTCGTCGTGGATCCAGGTGGACGCCTTCGCGCAGGTCGCCGAGTCGGACGAGGGCAACAACATCGAGGGCCCCTATGTCGTCACGGTCGGGGGCACCAACCAGTGCAACGACATCTGCGACCTGGCGGAGTTCTGCAACCTCCTGGACTACGCCTCGTGCCTGCAGCAGTGCCCCCTGTGGCCGCCCGACGAGCTTGCCTGCGCCGCCAAGGCCACCGAGAACGGCGACTGCGTCGCGCTCAAGGAGTGCATCACGGGACCGCAGTACCTGCCGGACCTCGTGGTGAGCTCGTTCACGGCGCAGGTGGCCGGCAGCACCGTGACCTACCGGGTCAGCGTCTGCAACCAGGGAAACGTCGCGTCGGGGGGGTTCTACGTCGACGTCTACTACGACGAGATCCAGGCCCCGCCCCCGTGGCAGTTCGGCGACGATTTCCAGCCCGTCGCGGGGCTGCAGCCGCTCCAGTGCCGGGACCTCACCTTCACGCGCAGCGCCACGCCCAACGGGACCTACCAGTCGTGGGCGCAGGTCGACGCCGACAACTTCGTGACCGAGTCGAACGAGGGGAACAACGTGGCCGGGCCGATCGAGGTCGAGGTGACGCCGTCGCCGCAGCCCGACCTGGTGATCGCCGGCTTCTCCGCCAACGTCGCGGGTACCACCGTCACCTACCAGGTCACCGTCTGCAACCAGGGGAGCGCGTCCGCACCGGCGACCATCGTGGACCTGTACTACGACCGGGCGACCGCGCCGGGGCCGTACCAGTACGGCGATCAGTTCCAGAACGTGCTGCCGCTCTCGACCGGCTCCTGTGCGACGCTCACCATGACCCGCTTGAGCACCCCGGGTGGGACCTACCGCTCGTGGGTGCAGGTGGACGCGAACGGCGCCATCACCGAGTCCAACGAGGGGAACAACGTGGCGGGCCCCCAGAACGTCACGGTCACCGGTCCGCCGCAGCAGCCCGACCTCGTGGTCCAGTCGCTCAACGTGACGGTGTTCGAGCGGACGGTGACCTACACCGCGGTCGTGTGCAACATCGGCGCCCAGGCCGCGGGCGGGTTCGCGCTCGACTTCTACTTCGACCGCTCGACGGCCCCTGTCGTCGGTCAGGTCGGTGACGACCGGCGCATCATCAACAGCCTCGGCGCGGGGCAGTGCGCGACGCGCTCGGTCACGCAGACCAACACGACCCCGGGCACCTACACCGCGTGGGCCCTCGCCGACGTCGCCAACACGGTCGCCGAGGCCAGCGAGTTCAACAACGTGGGCGGGCCCAAGGGGTACACGGTCGTGGACACCCCGCCGCCGCCGCAGGGGGTGGACCTCCAGGTGACCTCGTTCAACGCGACGCCGTACCTGAGCACGGTCACGTACGAGGTCGTGGTCTGCAACGCCGGGACCCAGGCCGCGACGCACTTCGTCGTGGACCTCTACTACGACCAGACCTGGCCTCCCAGCGAGCTGGACCCCGGACAGCAGGAGCGGGAGGTCAACGCCCTCGGCCCCGGCCAGTGCACCAGCCGCACCTTCGTGCGCACGGGCACGCCCGACGGGACGTATACGTCGTGGTGCCAGGTCGACGCCATGGGGGAGGTGTCCGAGACCAACGAGGCGAACAACGTGGGCGGGCCGCTCACCGTCGTGGTGGGGGGCGGGACCACTCCGCGCGCCGACCTCGTGATCCAGAGCTTCCTGTCGAGCGTCTCGGGCGACGAGGTGACCTACACGGCGAGCGTCTGCAACGTCGGCGCCACCGCCGCGGGCTCCTTCTACGTCGATCTCTACTACAACCAGCCGAACGCCCCCGGGACGGGCCAGTTCGGCGATCAGTCCCAGGGGATCGCTCTCTTGGGGGCGGGGGAGTGCCGCACGCTCACCTTCGTGCGCACCTCCACGCCGACGGGCAGCTACACGTCGTGGTGCCAGGTCGACAGCGCGCAGAACGTGCTGGAGAGCAACGAGGGGAACAACGTGGCCGGGCCGGCCGTGATCCAGGTGAGCGCGCCGCTCGACTGCGACGCCGTGTGCACCTGGCTGACCACCGACTGCGGGCTCCCCGGCTTCCTGTACGGCGTCTGCTACACGCTGTGCGGCGGGGTCGATCCCACGCGGCAGGCGTGCGTGGAGGCCGCCATGGCCGCCGGCGACTGCAACGCCACCTGGGCCTGCCTGCAGTAGTCGCCCTTCCGGGCGCCGCCCATCGCACCGGGCGACAGGTGGCGGTCCCGCCGCGCGGCGGGCACGACCAGGAAGCGCGGATGAGGAGAGGCTAGAAGGTGATCTCGAGCGGGGTCTTGTCGCCGCTCTTGATGACGGCGACGCGGGCCGGGACGAGCGCGAGGACGCGGGCGGACCAGAACCTGGCCGTCTTGACCTTGCCGTCGCAGTAGCGGGCCTCGTCGTCCTCCTCGCAGAGCCGCGCCATCGCCTTGCCGTCGGCCGCGTCGACGGCCTTGGCCGCGCAGATGTCCTTCAGCTTGGTGTGGGCGACGACCGCCTGCTGCAGCAGGAGCCAGCCGCACACGACGTCGCCGAAGACGGCGAGGTAGGGCGTGGCGTTGAGCAGCGGCGTCATCGGGTCCTTCATGCCGTTCATGGCGAAGAACATGCTGACGTCGCCGAGCGCGCCGACCGCGGCCTGCAGCGTCTTGAAGTCACCGGCGAGGGTCGGGTGGTCCTTGTTCTTGCCGACGAAGCCGTTGATCTCGCCGGCCAGCGCCATGAGGTGGGCGCCGCCCTTGGCGCCGATCTTGCGGCCCACGAGGTCCAGCGCCTGGATGCCGTTGGTCCCCTCGTAGATCGACGCGATCTTGCAGTCGCGGAGGTACTGCTCGCAGGGGTACTCCTGCGTGTAGCCGTAGCCGCCCAGGGTCTGCACGGCCAGCTCGGTGGCGCGGAAGCCTTGGTCGGAGGCGTAGGCCTTGCAGATCGGCGTCAGGATCGCGGAGAGGCCCTCGTACTTCTCCTTGTCCTTGCCCGTGGAGATCGCCGCCATGTCCTCGTAGTAGGCGCAGAGGTAGAGGAGGGCGCGGGTCCCCTCGCCGATGGCCTTCTGCCACAGCAGCATCTGGCGGACGTCGGCGTGGTTGATGATCGGGACCTTGGGGGCGTCGGGATCCTTCATCTTGAGGATCTCGCTGCCCTGGAGGCGCTCGCGCGCGTAGGCCAGGGCGGCCTGGTACGCGGCGTTCGCCGTGGCCGTACCCTGGAGGCCGACCGTGACGCGCGCCTCGTTCATCATCTGGAACATCTGCTTCATGCCGTCGCACTCGTTGCCGAGGATCCAGCCGTGGCAGTTGCCGTTGCCGCCGAAGACCAGCGTGCAGGTGGGCGACGCGTGGATGCCCATCTTGTGCTCGATGTTCGAGCACACCACGTCGTTGAACTCGCCGAGGCTGCCGTCGGTGTTGACGCGGTACTTGGGCACGACGAAGAGCGAGAGCCCCTTCGTCCCCTTGGGCGCGCCGTCGGTGCGGGCCAGGACCAGGTGCACCTTCTGCTGGGTGAAGTCGTGATCGCCGGCGGTGATGAAGATCTTCTCGCCCTCGATGAGGTAGTGGTCGCCTTCCTTCTTCGCCTTGGTCTTGGACGCGCCCACGTCGGAGCCGGCGCCCGATTCGGTGAGGCACATGGTGCCGCTGAACTTGCCGGTGTACATCTTCTCGCAGTAGGTCTTTTTCTGCTCCTCGTTGCCGAACGACTCGATCAGGTGCGAGGCGCCGACGGTGAGGAGGGCCGTCAGGTAGAATGACATGTTGGCGCCCAGGAAGAACTCGTTGGCCGCGAGGCCGAAGGAAGCCGGCACGCCGCCCCCGCCGAACTCCTGGCTCATCCCCAGGCCCAGCCAGCCGTTCTCGCAGAACTTGGTGTAGGCGTCCTTGAAGCCCTTCGGCAGGGTGACCGCGAACGTCGCCTTGTCGAAGTGGACGCCCTCCTTGTCGCCCGGCCCGTTGATGGGTGCCAGCACCTCGCGGGCGAACTTGTAGGCCTCATCGAGGATCATCTCGACGTCGTCGCGGCTGAAGCTCTCGTAGCGCTCCGCCGCGAACACCTTGTCGGCGCCAAGGTGCTCGAAGAGGGTGAACTTGATGTCACGGACGTCGGCGGCGAAATCGGCCATGGTCGGCTCCTTGTCCCTTGCGCTGCCTGTCCGCCCCTGTCTCCGGAACCAGCCCGCCCGCCTCGGCCCGGCGGATCAGCGCTCGCTGACGGAAAATACCATGGCGCGGTGCGTTATCAAGCCCCAAAAGCGACGAGGGCTGCTAACTACTCTTGGCGTCAGGAGAAACTGGGTGTGGTGTCAGCCGCGGATCGCGGCCTAGAAGCCGCCGCGGGAACCGCCCAGGGCCGCGCCCGCGGCCGCGCCGATGATCATGGCGCCCACGCAGCACAGCACCACGATGATGCCGAGCGGGAGCAGGACCGCGCCCGCGGCCTTGCCGCCCGAGATCCGGTGGGCGTGCTTGACGGCATAGACCTCCAGCACGATGGTCCAGAAGCCGGCGACCAGGGCGCCGAGGCCTGGCACCAGCCCCAGCGCACCGGGGCTGTGGCAGTACCCCCAGCAGCGGCACGTCATGGCGTAGGTGCCAGTCCCTCCGAACATCTTCGCGAACAGGTGGGCGATGCCGCCGCCGACGTAGATCGAGAGGAGCACGCCGACCGGCACCGTGGCGAAGCTGACGAGGATCATCACCGGCTGCTCGTTCATGGCCAGGCGGATGACCGAGTAGCCGATCTGGCCGAGCCAGCCGCAGATCATGGCGAACAGGAGCGGCGGAGCGGAGGAGACGCCGTGCGCGGCCCGAGCGAAGAAGTCGTCGGGCTTCATCATCGATTCCTTGAACGTCTGCCACCACGCCTGGAAGGTGCCCAGCTCCTGGCGCCGGTCCCACGGGATGGGCGTGCCGTAGCCCACCCGCTCCATGCAGGTGGAGCAGAAGACCTCGCCGAAGTCGTTGATGCGCTGGCACCACTGGCACATGTACGCGCCGCTGCGCGGGCAGAGGCCCACGGCGGGCGTCTCGGGGTGCACGGCGCACATGGCCGTGGGCCCGCCGGGAGCTCCGCCGAACGGCGGACCGCCAGGCCCCGCGTACGGACTCGAACCAGCCTGCGGGTACGGGCTCCCGGAGCCCCCCGGCCCCGCACCGTACGGGATTCCTCCCGCGGCCGGCTGGCCGCCGCTCGGGGCCGTGCCGTAGGGCGCGTACCCGATCGGCGAGGCCTCCGGCGCGGCGCTGCCGTAGGCTGGCGGCGGCGTGCCCGGGGGCTGCGGTCGCGCATCGGTCTGGGGCCACGGGGCGGCCGGCTGCGGCAGGTCTGCCGCCGGCGTGCCGGCGGCCGCGGGCCAGGCGTCCGCCGGAGCCGCCGCGGGTGCCGCCGGCATCG
>JACRCY010000016.1 GCA_016218785.1 Deltaproteobacteria bacterium | reverse complement strand
GCTGCTGCAGATCCTGGCGGGTGACCACCTCGCGGCCACGCATGGCGCGCGCCAGCGCGTCGCGATCCTCGATCTGGATGCGCGGGAGCGGCAGGTCGATGATGCGGGGGCCGCTCGGCACGGCGGGTGCCGCCGGCGCGGGCGGCGGCTCGACGACGTGCCGGACCTCGGCCTCGATGACCGGCGCGGGCGGCTCGGCCACGGCACGCTCCGCGGCGGCCGCGTGGACCTCGGCGTGGGCCTCGACCGGAGGCGGCGGGACCTCGACGAGCGTCGGCGGCGCCTCGACGGACGGCGGCGCGGCCTCTACCGGCGGCGCGGTCTCGGGCTCCTCCGTGGGCTCCTCGACGACCACCGGGCGCCGGGTCACGACCCTGGCGGCGGCCTCGGCGCCGTCCGCGGCCGGTCGGGGCTGCGGCGCCGGCGGGCCGCCCTTGGAGCGGCGTCGGATGACCGTCGGCTGGATGCGCTCTTCGATGAGGCTCTCCTGCCGCTCCTTGTCGAGGGCGCGCCGGACCCGCATGACGTCCTCGGGGTCCAGCACCGACATGTGGTTGTTCACCTCGATGCCGAGCGCGCGGATCTTCTGCACGAGGTCCTTGTTCGCGACGCCGACCTCGCGCGCGACCTCGTAGACCCGCATCTTGGTGGCCACGGGTGGCGTTGGGGGAGTGGTACCGCCGCCCGCACCGCCGGCACCGCCGGTGATTCCGCTGATGTTCATGGTCATGACTTTGCTGATCCTGTTCCCAGCTCCGCTTCGGCCGAGCGCAGCGCCGCAAGCCTGCGCCCGAGAGGGCCGGGCGCGCGACCAGCGCGCTCCCAGCGCCTCGACGTCTCGACGATCTCCTCCGCCAGCGCCGCGCGCAGGTCCGCGCAGAGCGCCGCGGGTGTAACCTGAAGGGCGCCGCGGAAGGCCCGCTGCAGGCCGCCACGCTTCGCCGCCAGCTCGATGCACGTGGCGCGGGGGTGGACCCACGCGCCGCGTCCGGGCTGCCGCGCCGCCGGATCGGGGCGTACCCCGCCGTCGGCGCCGCGCACCAGGCGCAGCAGCGCCTCGCGCCCGGCCACCTCGCGGCAGCCGACGCAGGTACGCTGCGGCATCGTCTTGAGGGGGGGACCTCCCCGTCCCCCCTCGCCGGGCGGAGCCCGGCGAGCCGGGGGGTGGCCGGCGGAGGCCGGCCTGACTCCCCACCGCGCGCTTCCCGCGCGGGACCCTGGCCGCATCGCTCTTGGCGTCGCGCTCATCGCCCTTGGAGCTGCTCCGACGGCTCGGTGAGGATGGTGGCGAACTCGGCCACGTAGAGGCGGGCGGCGTGATGGATGTCCCGCCCGTGCTCCTCGTCGAGCCCCACGGCCTCGCACAGCCGCACCACGCTCTCCTCCGCCGCCACCGCCTGCACGGTGCGGTAGCCGGCGCCCTCGAGGCGCAGCACCATCGCCTCGTCGATCCGCGGCAGCTGGAGCAGGCGCTCGCGGTCGGACTTCTTGGACTCCTCGGCCAGCCGCGCCGCCTCCTCGGCCGCGCGCTGCTTCTCCTCCTCGACCGCGCGCGCCGCGTTCGCGACGATGCGGGTCGCCTTCTCGAGGCCGCCCATCCCCGGTACCTTGGCGATGTCGTCGGCCCGGGCGTTCATCACGTCCTGCGCCGACCGCCAGCCGAGCTTGAAGAGGGTGCTGGCCATCTCCTCGTCGACGGCCTCGATGAGCGACAGTGAGCGTCGCGCCTTGGCCTCCAGCTCCTTCACCTTCGACTCGCTGTGGATGTCGATGCGCCAGCCCGTGAGCTGCGACGCGAGGCGGACGTTCTGCCCCTTCTTGCCGATGGCGAGGGAGAGCTTGTCGTCGGGGACGATCAGCTCCATCGTGTGGGTCTCGGCGTCGATGAGGACGCGCGACACCTCGGCCGGGGCGATGGCGTTGCAGACGAAGCGCGCCGGGTCCTCGCTGTAGGGGACGATGTCGATCTTCTCGCCGCGCAGCTCCTGCACCACCGCCTGGACGCGCGACCCCTTCATGCCGACGCAGGCGCCGACCGGGTCGACGTCGCGGTCGCGCGACGACACCGCGATCTTGGCGCGGGCGCCGGGCTCGCGCGCCGACGCCTCGATGCGGACGATCTTCTCGTAGATCTCGGGGACCTCCATCTCGAACAGCTTCTCGAGGAGGCCGTTGTGGGTGCGGCTGAGCACGATCTGCGGCCCGCGGGCGTTCTTCTCGATGTCGAGGACGAACGCGACGATGCGGTCGCCGGCGCGGTACGACTCGCGCGGGACCTGCTCGCGCACCGGCAGGATCGCCTCGGCGCGGCCCAGGTCCACGATGATGTTGCCCCGCTCGAAGCGGCGGACGATGCCGGTGATCAGCTCGCCCCGGCGGTCCTTGTACTCGTTGAAGACGTTCTCGCGCTCGGCCTCGCGCACGCGCTGGATGATGACCTGCTTGGCGGTCTGCGCCGCGATGCGGCCGAAGCCCTTGTACGCGTCCCGCAGGCCGAGCAGGTCGCCGAACTTCTGCTCCTGCTCCTCGGCCTGGGCCGTGTCCTCGGGCCGGTAGAAGACCTGGAAGAGCAGCTCGTCCCCGACCTGCGACTCCAGGCCGTGCGTGGCCGCCGACTCGAGCGAGATCTCGCGGCCGGGGCTCTGGACCTCCTCGACCACGTTGACGATCATGTAGAGGTCCACGGCGCCGGTGTCGGGGTTGTACTGCGCCTCGAGCTCCCGGTTCTGCCCGAACGCCCGCTTGGCCGCCGTGAGGATCGCCTGCTCGAGGGTCTGGACCAGAACCTTGCGGTCGATCCCCTTGTCCTTCCCGACCTGCTCGATCACCATGTTGAGGTTCGGCTGCATGTTCCCTACCTCAGAGGTCGTACTCCAGATGCGCCTTGATGATGGCAGCGTGCGGGAGCGCGAACTCCCGCCCGTCGGCTTCGATGTGCACGATCCCGTCCGCGGCGTCGCGCAGGACGCCCGCGAAGTTGCGCCGCCCCTCGACGGGGTCGTGGAGCTTGAGGCGCGCGCGACGGCCGGCGAACTTCCGGTAGTCCGACAGACGCCGGAGCGGCCGGTCGAGCCCGGGCGACGAGACCTCGAGCGAGTACTTCACGGTGATCGGGTCGGCCACGTCGAGGGCGGCCGAAACCGTGCGGCTCGCCCGCTCGCAGTCGGCGACGGTCACTCCCCCCGCCACTCCCGCCTCGGCCTCGAGCAGGTCGATGAAGACGCGCAGCACGAACGCGTGGGGCTCCCGCCGGAACTCGACTTCGACGAGGTCGTATCCGGCGGCGTTCACCGCCGGCTCCACGACCTCGATCAGCTGCGCCCGTGTGGGTCCCATCGCTACTTCCGTGTACCACCCGGTCCCCAAAACGCGAAAAGTGGGCGACGAGGCCCACTTTCCGTAATACAACTACGAAAAATGTCGGAACGGTTAGCTAGCACAGCGCCGTGCCGAATGCAAGTACAAAGAAAACTCGAAAGGCGTGAAATGACAGCGAACATCCGCGCCGCGGTCGTCCAGCTGACCTCGCGTCAGAACGTGGAGGAGAACCTCGAAGCGTGCGTTGCGGCCGCGGCCGAGGCGGCGGGCCGGGGCGCCCAACTCTGCGCGTTCCCGGAGAATTTCGCGTACATGGGGCCGGAGCGGGGCAAGCTCGCGCTCGCCGAGACGGTCGATGTCGACCACCCGGGGCCGATCCTCGGCCGGATGATGGCCATCGCCCGGCAGCACGGGATGCACGTGCTGTGCGGCGGCTTCCCGGAGCGGTCCACGACCGCGGGCAAGTGCCTGAACGCCTCGGTGCTGCTGGGGCCCGACGGCCGCATCCTCGGCCACTACCGCAAGATGCACCTCTTCGACGTGAGCATCCCCGGCCGCGCCGAGTACCGGGAGTCCGAGGTGTTCGAGGGGGGGCCCGGGCCGGTCGTCGCGCGGACCGACCTCGGCGCCATCGGCCTCTCGGTCTGCTACGACCTGCGCTTCCCCGAGCTGTACCGGGCCGAGGCCGCGGCCGGGGCCCGCATCCTGGCCGTGCCCTCCGCCTTCACCGCCCACACGGGCGCGGCCCACTGGCACGTGCTCGTGCGCGCGCGGGCCGTGGAGAACGAGTGCTTCGTGCTGGCCCCCAACCAGGTGGGCACCCACACCGACAAGGTCGTCACGTACGGCCACAGCCTGATCGTCGACCCGTGGGGCACCATCCTCGCGGAGGTCGGCGACGGCCCGGGCGTCGCGGTCGCTGACCTCGACCTCGCGTAACAGGACAAGGTCCGCGAGGAGCTCCCCTGGCTCGCGCACCGCCGGCTGTGACGGACGGTCCGCCGGGCCGGACGCCGACCTCCTCGCGCAGGCGCGCGCTACGTCCGGAGGCGCGCCCGCAGGGCACCGAGCGGCAGGAACTCCACCACGTGAGCGTCGTAGTGCCGCTGGTACGGAGTCGTCACCTGGGGGCTCACGACGAAGTTCCGCCCTTGCGGGTAGCTGGCGCGGAACGCCGCCAGCCCCCGCGTCTCGAACGCGTCCGCCCGCCACTTGCACTCGATGGCATCGACCGCGTCCCGCCCGCGTGGGAGGACGAAATCGACCTCCCGCTGCTGCTTGTCGCGCCAGTAGTGCAGGCGCAGCACCGGCAACGAGAGCAGGGTCTCGAGCACCATGTGCTCCCACAGGACGCCGAGGTCCTCCGGCCGCAAGCGGTCCCACCCGCGCGCGAAGCACACGAACCCGGTGTCGAAGCCGTAGAGCTTCGGCTGGGCGACCAGCTCGCGGCGTCCCCCGGCGGCGTACGGCCTCAGGAGGTGCACGACGTGCGTGACCTGGAGCACCTCGAGCCAGCTCATCACCGTCGGACGGCTGACGCCGGCGTACTTCGACAGCGCGGTCACCTCGAGCATGCCGCCGCTCTGCCTGAGCACGAGCTCGAGCAGCCGTAGGAAGCCGGCGCGCTTCTCGAGATGGAAGAGCTCCTGCACGTCGCGCGCGAAGTAGGAGTCCATCCACTCGGCGTAGAAGTCCGGAGCATGCTCCTCCGCCAGCAGGGCCGCCGGCAGGCCGCCACGCAGGAGTCGCTCGCGCAGGTCCGCGACGCCGAACGCCGGCAGCTCCTCGTCGAGGACCGGGACGAGGTGAACGATCCGCTTGCGACCCGCGAGGCTGTCGCGGAACTTCCGGGTCGCGGCCAGCGTCGAGGATCCCGTGGCCAGGACCTTGAGTCGCGGAAACCCGTCGGCCGCGATCTTGAGCACGCGGCTCGGGTCCGGGAGCTGGTGCACCTCGTCCAGCACCACGAGCTTCGTCCGCACCACGCGGAAGAAGCCCTCGGGGTCCGCGAGTTGCGCCGCCGAGCCGGGCAGATCGCAGTTCAGGAAGGTGGAGTCCGCAAGGCTCCGCGCGAGCACGGTCTTGCCGACGCGCCTGACCCCCGCGAGCCAGGCCACCGGCGCCTGGCGCCACGCCGCCTGCAGCCGCGCGATCCAGAGGGGCCGTGGGATCATGGAACCATTATTTACACCTGGACGTCCGAGTGTCAAGTATGCTTTCACTGGCAGCGCCCCCGACGCCCTCGGTGCGCCGGGGTGTGCGGGGCGTCGCGGGTCCAGCGTCGGGTCGTGGATTCGGGGCAGCCATGGCGGAAGTGCCGGGCTGCTCAGTCCTGCTGGAATGCGCCCGTGCCTCTCCCACCGCCGGTTGTGACGCCGAGATCCAGGCCCCCCCCCTCGCGCACGCACGGCATGACACCCGCGACAGGCTGCAGGGGGACGGTGGCAGGGCGCCTTCCGACGCGGGTGCGACCCCCCCCCGCTCTTGCCACCCCGGCTGGTCTGGTAGAATGCCCCGGTGACGCGACTCGGGCGCGACGTCCTCCTGGTGGTGGTGAGCCTCGGCGTGGGCGTCGCGGGCGCGGTCGGCGTGGGCGCGTCGGGGGCCGTGGGCTGGATGCGCGTCGGCTCCGCACCGGCGAGCCGAGCGGCGAGGAACGCGGTCGCCGAGTCGGCCGGGCCCGCGGGTCGTGACCGCTGCCTGCCGGGCTCCGAGGTCGCCACGGCCGCGAGCGCGCCCGCGTCGCAGGGCGCCGACGCACTCGCGGTGACCATCGCGGAGCTGAAGCGGAGGCTCGCCGCCCAGGAGAAGAACCGGGCCGCCTTGCAGGGGCAACTCGAGGACGCGCAGGAGCGCCTCGCCCGCCTGCGCGACGGGGGCGCCCGCCAGCGGCACGAGTTCGACCTCACGCCGGCCGACTGGGCCGACCTGGCGCGCGACGGCGCCATCAAGTACCGCACCCCGTGCGAGCGCGAGGCCAACTGGGTGCCGTCCGCCGAGGTGCTGCAGGATCTGGGGCTGACGCCCGACGACGGCTCGCTCCTGACCGACGCCTACCGCCGCTCGTACGAGCGGAGCTGGAGCGAGGTGCGGGCCCTCTGCGCGCAGGCGCTCGGCAGCGCCGAGGTGGCGGACAAGCTCGGGCGCTCTACCTGCACGCACCTGATCCTGGAGATCGAGCGGCGCAAGGACGAGGCCGGGACCGCGGCGGCCATGAAGCAGGTAGGCGAGATCCGGTCGGGGCAGCGGCCCGCGCCCGGGCCCGGCGATCCCGCGAGCCCGGTGCTGCGGCTCTTCCTGTCCCTCACCGGCGAGCTGAAGCGGTTCGAGGCCGACCTCGCTCAGTCGCTCGGGCCCGAGGATGCGCACCGCCTGGCCTACTCGCGGCAGCTCTGCTCCAACCAGAACGTCTTCGGGGGCATCGGCCCCCGGAGAGACGACCCGGCCGGGGCCCGCTAGCCCAAGGCGGGCCAGGTGCACCTCGAGCGCTTCTGGTAGCGCCCCGGCCTACGGCGGCGCCGTCCTCAGCCTCTCCGTCAGCGCCTTCTGCTTGCTGCAGCCGTAGGACACGCCCTGGTCGCAGGCCCGCTTGTAGAAGGGGAGCGCCTTCGACGGATCCTTGGTCAGGCCGTAGTCGCCCCACTCGTGCGCGTAGCCGAGGCGCTGGCAGAAGCGCCCCAGCCCCTTGTCACAGGCCTTCTGGATCCACTTGAGCGCCTGCGCCTGGTCCTTCTTCAGGTGGTAGCCCTCCTGGTAGCCGTAGACGAGCACCTCGCACGCCATCTCGTCCCCGGCCTCGCACGCCTTGCCCAGGGTGGCCACGGCCTTGGCGGGCGACACGTGGACGCCGCAGCCGCCGCGCAGAAGCCGGGCGCCGAGCCGGTTGCACGTGCCCCAGTGCTTGCGGCCGCAGCCGCGCTCGAGGAGCTGGACCACCTTGCGCGAGTCCTTGGGCAGCATCGTGCCGTCGCAGTAGAGCTCCGCGAGCTCGGCGCACGACTCGGGCTTCTTGCCGTTGCACTCCTTGGTGAAGATGGGGACGGCCTTCTTGAAGGCCTCGGTGGCGCCGGCCGCATCGGCCGTCACGCCGGAGGCCCCGTTCCGTAGCAGCGTGCCGAGACCCACGCAGCCGGACCCGATGCCCCCCTCGCAGGCGCGGAGGTAGAACCCCAGGGCCGAGGAGGCGTCCTGGGCGGTGCCGCGGCCGTTCTTGAGCATGTCCGCGTACGCGAGGCACTGTGGCGCCGCGCCCGCGTCGCAGGCCTTGAGCGCCAGCGCAGCCGAGGAGGTCTCGATCTTCATCCGCTTGAGGGCGCCGCAGCACTGCGCGTCGCCCCCCTCGCACCCCTCGCGGTAGGCGCCCTCGGCCCGTGCGTCGTCGCGCGAGCCGTCGGGACCGACCTCCCAGGCCTTGCCGAGGTCCCAGCAGGCGTAGGGGTCCTTGGGACAGGCCCGCGTGAGCAGCTCGCGGGCCCGGTAGAGGTTCTTCTCGATGCCGGCCCCGCCGCGGTAGGCGCTGGCGAGCCGGGCGCAGCCGACCGCGAGGCCGCCGTCGCAGGCGCGGCGGTAGAGGCTCACTCCCCGCGGCCGGTCGAGCGCCGTGCCGCGCTCGCCGCCGGAGTAGATGCCGCCGAGCCGCTCGCAGCCCTCGAGGTCGCCGCCGTCGCAGGCGCGCTGCAGCATCGCCCGACCGCTCTCCGGGTCGCGGGCGGTCCCCTCGCCGTACCAGATCATGTTGCCGTACCCGGTGCAGGCGCGCGGCTCGGCCGCGTCGCAGTCCCGGCGGTAGTGGGCCAGCGCCTGCGCGGTGAGGCGGTCGCCGAGCGCGGCGTCCTTCTGCGCGATGCCCCCCTGCCGCGAGTCCCCCCACCGGTAGAGCGCACCGAGCGACCGGCACGCGCGTCCCGAGCGCGCGGCGCACCCGCGCTGCAGGAGCTCGATGCTCCGGGGCACGTCCCTGGGCACGCCCTTGCCGTCGGCCAGCATCCACGCGAGCCGGGCGCAGGCCTCGCCGTGGCCCGCGTCGCACGCCTGGCCGAGGAGCGCGGCGGCGTGCGCCGGCTTCGCCGGCAGCCCCCACGAGTGGAGGTACATGAGGGCGAGCTCGAAGCAGGCCGCGGGCGCTCCGGCGACGCAGCCGCGCCCGTGGTGATCCGCGGCCACCGCGGGGCCTGCCACCGGGCGCGGTGGCATCGCCCGCACCACCGGCTGTGGCGGTGTCGGGTCCTTCTCCCGGATGACCCCCTCGCCCGGCGGCGGCTCCGCCGGCCTCGGCGCCACCTCCGGCGGCCGCGGCATGGCCGCGCGCCGGATCTCGGTGTCCTTGGCGTTCTTGCAGGCGAGCTGCACGCCGGCGTCACAGGCCTTGCGGAAGAGCCGGATGGCGGCGTCGAGATCCGCCGGCACGCCCTGACCCCAGGCGTACGCGCTCGCGAGGTTGTTGCAGCCGACCGAATCGCCGCCGTTGCACCCCTTGGCGTAGAGCGCCGCGCCGCGCGCCTTGTCGGTCGTGAGCCCCGCCCTGCCCCAGTACATGTAGAAGCCGTAGTTGGTGCAGCCGGCGGCCACGTTCCGGTCGCACGCGCGCCGGTAGAAGAACGCCGACATCGCCTCGTTCTGCGGCAGGCCGGCGAGTCCCTTCTGGTAGCGGAGGCCGATGTTGAAGCAGTCGACGGGATCGCGGGCCGCCTCACAGACCTGGCGGCACGCCGTCAACGACAGGCACGAAGGAGTATCCGCCGCCGCCGCGCGCGCCACGAGCAGCGCGAGCGACGAGAGCAGGACCGGCAGCCAGCGCGGGAACGGTCGATGCATCAGGGCTCCCTCCGGAGCAGCGGGAGACTGCGGCGAGTATCGCACAATCGGCGGCCGCGCGTGATCCCGAGCCCCGGGTGGCGGCCCGCTCCCGTGGCGTCGCCGGGCCGCTTGCTGTAGCATCGGCCCGCCCCCCTGGGGCATCCATGCGCCTACTGCTCGGCTTCCTCTTCTTCGTCTCCGGCCTGTGCGGCCTGATCTTCGAGAGCCTGTGGACGCGGCAGCTCGTCCTGGTCTTCGGCTCCACCACCTTCGCCCTCTCGACGGTGCTGTGCGCGTTCATGGGCGGTCTGGCGCTCGGCAGCTACCTGGCCGGCAAGCGCATCGACCGCATCGTCCGGCCCGAGCACGCCATCATCGTCTACGGCCTCCTCGAGGGCGTCGTGGGCCTGTACGGCCTCGTCTTCCCCACCCTGCTGGAGGTGATCGCGCCGATCAATCGCGGGCTGTGGGGCTCGCTCCACCTGTCGTTCTTCAGCTTCAGCCTGGTCCGCTTCGTGCTGGTCTTCGTGCTGCTGCTGCTGCCGACCACCTGCATGGGCGCGACGCTGCCGGTGCTGGCGCGGTACTTCGCGCAGGTGGGCCCGGCCATCGGCCGGCACGTCGGCACGCTGTACGCCTTGAACACCTTCGGCGGGGTGACGGGCACCCTCATCGGCGGCTTCCTGCTGATGCCGATGTCGGGCATCAGCGCCACCAACCGGACCGCGTGCATCCTCGACCTGGCGCTCTGCGTCGCCACCGTCGCGATCGGCTGGCGCGGCCTGAGGTCGAGCGAGGCGGGCGACGCGGCCGAGCCGCCGCCCGAGCCGGTGCCCGAGGAGAAGCCCGGGCGGCCCCTGCCGCCGCCCGAGGCGCCGCCCACGCTCCAGCAGGCGAACGCCGCCATGAGCGCCCTGTTCGTCACCGGCATCCTGGCCATGGTCTACCAGATCGCCTGGACCCGGGCCCTCTCGCTGGTGCTCGGCTCGTCGGTCTACGCCTTCGCCCTGATCCTGACGGGGTTCCTCATCGGGCTCGCCTCGGGGAGCGCCGTGTACGCGCGCCGCACCGCCCACAAGCCGGGGCAGCTCGCGAACCTCGCGGTGGCGAACCTCTGCATCGCGGCCGCGGCCATCGCCGGTCTCTACCTGACGCCCGCGCTGCCGGTGCTCTTCTTCGCCGCCATCCGCAAGTGGCAGCTCACGCCCCTGACGGCGTTCCTCATCAACTTCGGCCTCGCCTCGGCGCTGGTGATGCCGCCGACCTTCTTCATGGGCATGCTCTTCCCCGCCACCTTGCGCGTGTGGGCCGAAGCGCGGGCCGCCGCGGCCGCGCGGGGCATCGGCGTCGGTCAGTCGGTGGGCACGGTCTACGCGGTCAACACGTTCGGCAACATCGCCGGCTCGTTCCTCGGCGGCTTCGTCTTCGTGCCCTTCCTCGGGCTGCAGCGCTCGATCGCGGTCATGGCGGCGGCCAACATCTGCACCGCCGCCTTCCTGGCGCTCCACCTCGGGAGGCGACGAGCGCTCGCGCCCATCGTCTCGGCGCTGGTGCTCGCCGGCGTCCTCGTCGGCTTCTACCAGCCCTGGAACCGCGGCCTGATGACGGCGGGCGTGTTCCGCATCTCCCGCTTCGCCGAGTTCGAGACCGACGTGCGCGGCTTCCGGGACTCGATGAAGGACACCTGGGGGTTCCCGCCGGCGGAGACCCCCGACGCCTGGGAGCAGGCGGCGCGTGCCACGCTCACGCTCGACGACGCCATCGACACGCAGTCCGAGAACCTCGACCTCCAGCGCATGCTCTTCTACCAGGAGGGCATCATCACGACCGTCTCGACCGGCCAGATGATCTTCGACGCCATCGGCGAGACGGGGTGCTGGCTGCGCCAGTCCCTCAAGGTGAACGGCAAGGCCGACGCGTCGCTGTCGGTGCGCTACCCGAGGCCCCAGGGGAAGCGGTGCCGCGACCTGGCCGACGACGAGGCGCGCGACCCCACGGGCAGCGGCGGCTGGGTCATCTCGCCGGGCGGCGACGCCGAGACGCAGATCCTGTCGGGGCTCCTGCCGGTGCTGCTGCACCCGGGCACGCCGAGGCGGGCGCTGGTGGTCGGCTGGGGGAGCGGCATGACGGTCGGCGCGACCATGCAGTCGCCCGTCGATACCATCGAGGCGGTGGAGCTCGAGCGCGCCGTCATCGACGGCGCCGCCGTCTTCCGCCCCTACAATCACAACGCCGACCGCGACCCCCGCGTCAAGCTGGTGGACAACGACGGCCGGAACTACCTGGAGATGACCAACGAGCAGCACGACGTCATCATCTCCGAGCCGTCGAACCCCTGGATCACCGGCGCCTCGAACCTGTTCACGCGCGAGTTCTTCCGCACGGTGCGCTCGCGCCTCGCGCCCGGCGGGCGCTACCTGCAGTGGCTGCAGATCTACGAGATCGCGCCCGACAACGTGCGCTCGATCCTGGGCACCCTCGCACGCGTCTTCCCCGAGGTGCTGGTGTTCCAGCCGCAGCACAGCCGCGCCGACCTGCTCATAGTGGCCGGCGACGGCGTGACGCTCGACTGGAAGAACCTCGAGCGCCGCTTCGCCGACCCGCGCACCCGCGCGGAGCTCGAGCGCCTCGACATCCTGAATCCGGAGGACGTCGTGGCGCGCCTGCTCCTCTCCGCCGCGGGCGTACGGACCTGGACCCGGGGCTTCCACGAGAACACCGACGACAGCGCCCGCGTCGAGTACCGCGCCCCCCTGGACCTCATCAACTTCCGGAGGTTCTCGTTCGAGGCGATCGGCAAGGAGCTGGCCGGGTTCCGGGGCGACCCGCTGCTGGTGACGAAGGCGCCGCCGCCCGACGCGGCGCTCCGGCTGGCCCACTCCTACCTGCGCGTCGCGCGGCCCGAGGACGCGCTCCTCATGGCGGAGGACAAGCCGGGCGTGAGGTGGGATCGCGTGCGCGCCCTCGCGAAGCAGCTCCAGGACGACAACCCGGTTCTCGATCCGACCGTGATCGTGCCGAACGATCCCCGTCAGTGGGACCTCAAGACCGCGCTCGCCGGGAAGAAGGAGGAGGTCCCGAGCAACCTGGCCCTGGTCCGTAGCAAGCTCGACCTCCAGCGCGAGGCGGCCCTGGGCTTCGCCCTGCTGGGCGACCTCAAGCGCCAGGCGGAGGACAACGCGGCCGCGACGCTGTACTTCACCGCGGCCCTGCGCAGCGACCCCGGCCCGGCGCTCAGGCGCGCCGTGCTCGTCCACGCGGGCAAGGTCTACCAGGCCGTGGGGCGCTACGACCTGGCCTACTTCGCGTTCCGCGACGCCCTGGCGATCCCCGCGCCCCAGCCCGCCAGCGGCCCGGCTCCCGACCCAGGTTCGTTGCCCGCCACGCAGCCGGCGCCCCGCTCGGCTCCCGCCGGGGCCGTGCCTACGCAGAGCGCGCCCGCGGCCGCGGCCCGGTAGCGCTCCGAGTTTTCCACAGGGGGAGATCGCGCACGACCGCGAGGCAGGGAAGTTCTCCGGTCTCCGTCGCGGCGACGAGGCATCCACGGTCAAGTGATGCCTGATTGATGTGCCACATCAATGAGACATCATTGAAGAATCCAACACCGGTCATGGGCTGGTCGGCCTCTGTGGGACATGTAAGGGTTCCGGCAGGTTGGATGAGCGCGCCCTGTGGAAAACGCGGTGGACAAACCGACCCAGGCCCCCAACCGCTGGCTCTCGACCTGTCTCCAGGTGGTTGCGCCGCAGCGCGCTCGCCGGCTTCGGATGCCATGGAAGCGGCATCCGGGATTTCCCGGATGGGGCATCCGGTAATTCACGGATGCATCGATTGACGAGGACGGCAACCCGCTCGCCTCGAGCGCCCGGCCCTCGCTCATCGCCGACCAGGGGCCCGAGATCCTGCGGGCCCGCCTCGCCGCGGTGGGGCCGAACGACTACGTCGTCGTCTACGCGATCCAGTCCACGGGCGCTATCTGGATCGCGCGCTTCTCGCTCGTGCCCCTGTAGCAGTCGCGGCTGGTCTGGCGCTGCTCCCTCCACCGCGCCCGGGCCGCCTCTCCCTGGGGCGACGGGCACCCGACGGGCGCCCGTCGGGCACCCGTCGGGCGCACGTTGGTCTTGGGCGCACGTTGGTCTTGACTGCACCCATCGGGACCGCTATTCTGCGCCGACCGCTGGGCAATGACGGCGCCGGCGCTTCGGCCGGCGTGACGGAGGAAGCCAATGAGCTCGAAGATGGTCATCGACCGCGAACGGTCGGCCAGGTTCGTGGCGTGGGCGGCCGAGACCCACGCCCCGAGCGTGGCGGTCAAGGTAGCCGCCCTGTTGCGCGAGGAGCTGCGGCCCGGGGAGCAGGCGCCCGACGGCGCGCTCCTCGTCCGGCTGTTCGGCCGCTGCCTCAAGCGCAGCATGGCCGCGCTCTCCGCCGCCGACGTGGCGCACGAGGCCGAGTTGGGCGACGACGCCGATCCCCGCCGGCGGCGCGATACGGCTGCCGGGGCGGTCTACGGCCTGCTGACCACGGTGCGCTCCGCGGTGTCGGCCGTGTACGGCGGGGACGCCACCGCGCTCGTGGGGTTCGCTGGCCCGACGCCGACCGACCCGACGACCGTCAAGGCGCTCGCGGCGGAAGTGGCGCGCAACCTGCCGCGGCTCAAGGACCAGCCCGTGCAGCAGGACGGGTTGACCTTCGATGTTGCGAAGTTCGAGGCCCAGCTCAAGTCGACCGTGGCGCCGCTGGAGCGGGCGCTCGACGACGTCGCGCGGGAAACCCGCGAGGCCGAGGCCACGCTGGTGGAGAAGCAGCGTCGGCTGGCCGAGCACGATGGCCGTTTCCGGAGCGTCGCGGCCGTGCTCGAGGCCGTCTTTGCCCTGGCCGGGGAGCACGAACTGGCCGAGCGGGTGCGGCCCTCGCGCAGCCGCCCGGGCCAGACGGCGACCGAGCCCCCCAGCCTGCCGCCGGAGCCCGGGCCCATCGATTAACTCCCTGCCAGCACGCTCCTTCTCGCGCGTTCCGCTTCGCAACTCGCGTTCCCGAGTTCCATTTCGCGGCCTGCAACTCGCGTACACGTTTTCCCGAGCTCTTCTCCGCGGGCGGCAAGTCGCACCTCCCCTTCCCGAGTTCTTCTTCGCGGGTTGCAATTCGCACCTCGCCTTGCCGCGCCTCGTTTCCGCGGGTTGCGGTCGGAACTCCCGATCCCGACCCTCCCTTGGGCGGGTTCCCGTGGGCGACTCCGCCTCCGGAGCCTCGCGACCACCGTCCGGCACCGGCAACTCGTGTCGGAGAGGCCGGGAACCGGCCCAACCCTCGTCGGGGGGCGTATCTCCTTGACTCGCCTTCGGGGCGCGTCGATAATCGGGCCACTTTCGACCGGGGAGGAGCGTTCATGTTCCGGCTGAAGATTGCGCTGGCAGCGGCGGTGGTGCTCCTGATCGTCACGCTGGGGGTGTTCTTCACGGTCACGGAACGCGTCAAGCGCGCGAATGACGAGAACGTCAAGGCCGCGCTCGAGCGCGCGAGCACCATGTACGCCTACGTCTCCCGTGCCGAGGCCTCCGATTTCACCCGGCTCGCCGAGGATCTCGCCACGCGGTCGAAGGAGGGCAAGGTCGCCGACGCCTTCGACGCCGCCATCGCCGACGACCCCGCGCAGCCGGCCCCGGAGCGCGAGCGCCGGACGCTCGAGCGGCGCAAGCGCGCCTTCGTCGCGGTCCAGGTACGAAACGCCGAGCTCCAGGCGGCCGCCCGCAAGGCCGACCTGCTCCTGGTCATCGACGGGGCCGGCAAGGTCGTCTGCCGCGACGTCGACCAGAACGAGATGTTCGGCGACGACGCGAAGTCCAAGTTCGCGGCCGTGGGCAAGGCCTTGGGCGGACAGGCGGTCAAGGACATCTGGAACTGGCAGGGCCGCATGTTGCGCGTGGCCGTCGCCCCGGTCCGGATCGAGAACAAGGTCGTCGGCGCCCTCGCGGTCGGGTTCGTGGTGACCGCCACCGAAGCGCAGCAGAAGAAGCGCGAGATCCTGGGCTTCGACCTGGCGTTCTTCCTCGAGGGGAAGGTCCACGCCTCGAGCTTCGCGGGCCCCGACGGCAAGGAAGACCCCAACCGGGTCAACGTGCTGGCGGCCCAGATCTTCGACGGCGGGAAGTTCGCGCAGCAGGCCATCGACCGCCAGAAGGCGACCGAGATCTTCCCCGTGGCCTTCACCGGCGAGCGCACCGTGGCCATCGCGGCGCCGATGACCGGCAACTCCGACAACAAGAAGGCGGGCGTGGTCATCGTCGCCTCCCTCGACCGGCAGCAGCCCGGCGCGGGCGGCATGATCCTGGCGCTCGGCATCATCGCCATCCTGGTGGCGATCTTCAGCATCACCATCACCGCGCGGAACTTCATCAAGCCGCTCGACCTGCTCGAGCGGGGCGTCGCCGACGTCATCAACGGCAACCTCGAGTACACCTTCCCGCCGCTGGCGGGCGACCTCGAGGGGCTCGCCAACGCGCTCAACGTCATGGTCTGCCGCCTCACCGGCCGCCCCGAGCCGTCCGAGGAGGGCGAGGACGACGACGCGCCCAAGGACGCCGCCGCTCGCTGGCGCGGCGATCCGCTGTTCGTCGAGGAGCTGGGCCAGGCGGAGGTCGCCCAGGCGCAGTCGGGCGCCGACGCCGAGCTGCAGAAGCTCGTCAACGAGCCGGAGCTGGTCTACCTGCAGCGCACCTTCAAGGAGTACCTGGCGGCGCGCCAGAAGCTCGGTCAGGCGATCGACAACCTCACGCTGGAGAGCTTCACCGGCAAGCTCAGGCAGAACGAGGCGTCGCTGAAGGACAAGTACAAGTGCAAGGCGGTCCGCTTCCGCGTCGTCGTGAAGGGCACCCAGGTCACGCTGAAGCCCGTCCCGGTCTATTGAGGGGGGGGGGTGACCCGGCCCCCCCCCACGACTCGGTCCCCGCCACGCCGTCCCCCGGAGGCCGTGCTAACCTGACCGCGTCCCATGGACCTGTTCTCCCACCGCGCGGGCAAGGAGCGCATCGGCCAGCCGCTGGCCGAGCGCATGCGTCCACGCACCCTGGCCGAGTTCGTCGGGCAGGAGCACGTCCTCGGGCGCGGCAAGATGCTGGAGCGCGCCATCGCACGCGACGAGCTCCCGTCGCTGATCCTGTGGGGCCCGCCCGGCTCCGGCAAGACCACCTTGGCGCGCATCGTGGCCCGTACCACCGGCGCCCGCTTCGTGGCGCTGTCGGCGGTCTCGTCGGGCATCAAGGAGATCCGCGAGATCGTGGCCGAGGCGGGCGAGCGCCGCGACGTCTACCGCGAGAAGACCATCCTCTTCATCGACGAGATCCACCGCTTCAACAAGGCGCAGCAGGATGCGCTCCTGCCGCACGTCGAGGCCGGCACGGTCACCCTCATCGGCGCCACCACCGAGAACCCGTCCTTCGAGGTCAACTCGGCGCTGCTCTCGCGCTGCAAGGTGGTGCGCCTGGAGGCCCTCGGAGAAGATCACCTCCGGCTGGTCGTGGACCGCACCCTCGCCGACCCGGCGCGCGGTCTCGGCCGCGAGCCCATCGACTGCACCGACGAGGTCCGCGATCTGATGGCGCGCGAGGCGCACGGCGACGCCCGCCGGGTGCTGAACACGATCGAGCTGGCCGCCCAGCTCGCCGTGCCCGACGAGGGCGGCCGCAAGGTCATCGACCGGCAGGTCGTGGAGGAGGCGCTGCAGCGCAAGACCATCCTCTACGACAAGGCGGGCGAGGAGCACTACAACGTCGTCTCGGCCTTCATCAAGAGCATGCGCGGCTCCGATCCCGACGCCGCGGTCTACTGGCTGGCGCGCATGCTCGAGGCGGGCGAGGACCCGCTCTTCATCCTGCGGCGCATGGTCATCTTCGCGGCCGAGGACGTCGGCAACGCGGATCCGCAGGCCCTGCAGGTCGCGGTGGCGGCGCTCGAGGCGTTCCGCTTCATCGGCCTCCCCGAGGGGGTGCTGCCGATGAGCGAGGCGGTCATCTACCTCGCGACCGCCCCCAAGTCGAACACCTCCCTCGTCACCTACTCGCGGGCGCGCAAGGACGTCATGGAGCACGGCGCCCTGCCCGTCCCCCTGCACATCCGCAACGCGCCCACGAGCCTCATGAAGGAGATGGGCTACGGCTCGGGCTACAAGTACCCGCACAACTTCGACGGGCACTACGTCGTCGAGGAGTACTTGCCCGACGAGCTGCGCGGCCGGCGCTACTACACGCCGTCGCCGAACGGGCGGGAGCCGGAGATCGCGGCGCGGCAGGAGGCCCGGCGCACGGCGCCGGACGACGACGACGGTTAGCGCTGCGTCTCGACGAGCCTCGCGAATGCAGGAGGAACGGGCCCGGCTGCAGCTCACGTAGATGGCGCTGAATTGCTCTCAGAGCGTCGGCGTGCCGGTCAGAGCGAGCGCGCGGCCGGTCATGATGTTCTGGCCCCCGAATCGCGCGGGGGGTGTGACCACTTGGAGGCTTCTTTCCCCCCGGGCTGAAGCCCTTCAGGCCGGGGGAAAGGGACACCGTAGCTTCAAGCACCCGCAACAATGCGGCGCCGGTGTCACCTCTGCCTGACGCGCCCGCGTCCACAACCATCCCGCATCACACGGGCGTCGACGTCGACCTCGGCCGCTCACCCCGCGTCGACGACCGTCCCCAGCCCCTGCTCCCCGAGGAGCGCGCGCCGCAGCACGCCCGGGACCAGGCCGTTGATGATCTCCGTCGGCGCGCCCATCTCGAACGCCCGCTCGAGCTTGTGCCGCATGCCGCCGGTCACGTCGGCGACGCCGTCCGAGGCCAGGGGGGCGTCGCCGAGGCGCGCGAGCGCCGCCCGGTCGAGCCGCCGGATGACCTGCCCCGCGGCGTCGAGCACGCCGTCCACCTTGCCGACCAGCAGCACGCGCGCGGGCCCCAGCCGGCCGGCGAGGTGGCGGAGGATCTCCTCGGTCGAGATGATCGAGCACCCCTGCTCCTCGTCGAGGCACACGTCGCCGTAGGGGACCGGGATCAGCCCCGCCCCGAGCAGCAGCTCCACCGGCCGGACCGCCCAGTCGACGATGCGCCCGCGGCGGGTCACCGCCGCCGCCGACGGCTGCACGGTCAGGGCCCGCTCGCCGGCGCGCTCGAGCGCGGCGCAGACGATCGTGTTGAGGCGCGCGGCG
>JACRCY010000015.1 GCA_016218785.1 Deltaproteobacteria bacterium | reverse complement strand
CCCGGCCCCGGCGCTGCCGCCGGCACCGCCGCCGCGGCCGCCCGGGCGGCGGGGAGGATCGGCGCGGTCCGCGCCGCCGACTCGATCATGGCCAGCGCCGGCGCACCCACGCCCGCCCAGGTCGCGCGCGGCGACGGCAGCTGGGGCCCGCGCACCTCCGGCACCCGGTCGAGCGCCGCGGTGAACTCGTCCGCCGACTGCCAGCGGGCCGCCGGGTCCTTCGCGAGCGTGCGCAGCACCGCGTCCTCGAGCTCGACGGAGAGGTCGGGGTTGAGGTCGCGCGGCCGCGGTGGCTGCTCACGGATGTGCGCGAGCAGCACCTGCATGCCGCCGGACCCATCGAACGGGAGGCGCCCGGTGAGCATGCGGAACAGGATCACGCCGAGGGAGTAGAGGTCGGCACGGTGGTCCACCTCGCCCCCGGAGGCCTGCTCCGGCGCGATGTAGTGGGGCGTGCCGAAGATGGCGCCGGTCCGGGTGAGCTGCGAGACGTCGGACTTGGCGCCGACGATCTTGGCGATGCCGAAATCCAGCACCTTCACGAAGTCGGCGGTGCGGCGCCGGGTGCCGACGATGATGTTCTCGGGCTTGAGGTCGCGGTGGACGACGCCGGCGGCGTGCGCCTCGCCGAGCGCCGAGCCGATCTGGCGGGCGATGCCGAGCGCGCGCGCGGGCGGCATGGCGCCCTCCCGGCCGCAGATGGCCGCGAGCGACTCGCCGTCGACGTACTCCATCACGAGGTAGGGACGCCCGTCGGGGGTCTCGCCGATGAGGAAGACCGTGACGATGTTGGGGTGCTGCAGCCGCGCGACGGCGCGGGCCTCGCGCTGGAAGCGCTTGATGACGGCCGGATCGCGCAGGAGGTCGCGCCTGAGGACCTTGATGGCGACCTCGCGCTCCATCGTCGTCTGCCGCGCGCGGTAGACGGTGCCCATGGCGCCGCGACCGGCGCCCTGCAGGATCTCGAACTGCCCGAGGAGCACCTGCCCCACCAGGGGATCGCTGACCTCGGGCAGCGCGATGCCGTCGCGCGGGCAGAAGCGGACCGCGTCCTCGAACTGGCCGTTGCAGCGCGGGCACGTCTTCATGGGTGCGATCGGGCGCGAGCCGGTCGAGGCCGGCGTCCCAGGCGTCGCGGGTCATGGCCGTCGCCTGGGTGAGACTCTAGCACCAATGCCGGCGCGCCGACAAAGCGGCGCCCCCAGGGGCCTACGGCCTCCGGGCAGCCATCGGCCGGACCAGCGTCCGCGGCCGCCCGGCGCTCCTCGCCGCAGCCGGCTCGAGGCAGACGCCCCACGGGATCGACTTCACCGTGGGCTGGGTCGAGTCGAGCGCCACGCCCGCGCACACCAGGCCGGCCCCGCAGGTCTGGCCGTCGTCGGGCAGCGGGCAGAGCGCGCGGCAGGTGCCGGCGCCGCACGGGTCGCCGCCCACGCAGATGCTCCCGGCGGAGCAGTCGTTCAGGTACGCGCACGCCGCGCCCACGACCGGGTCCCCGGGCTTGAAGCAGACGCCGTTGGTGGTCGCCATGGTCGACGGGAAGCACTCGTCGGTCGGGTCGCACCCGGCGGCCGGGGCCCCGCCGTCGGCGCGGGGAGCGAAGAGCCGGCAGAGGGGGTTCGCCTGGCAGACCCCGACGTAGCCGAGGTGGAGCTTGCCGGACACGCCGAGCGTCAGGAGCGAGACGTCCTGGCAGTACTGCTTGGGCTTGCCGGTCCCCACCGTGCACTGGCCCTCCGGATCGAGGCGCGGGTCGCACAGGAGCGCACAGTTCCCGTACTCCTGGCAGAGCTGGCCGATGCAGGTGGTCCCGGTGACGCACGCGATCACTTCCGCGCGCGGGGGGCAGAGCAGCCGGACCATGTCGAGGCTGCAGGTCTGGTCGCGACCGGAGGTGACGCCGCCGTCGGCCTCGCTGCCCGACTCGAGGCAGGCGCCCGTGCCCGCGTCGGTGTCGATGGGGATGCAGGTGCCCGGCCGCTGCTGCCCGGCGTCGAGCTTGACCAGGTTGTCGCCCCCCACGCTGCAGGCACCGAAGAGCTCACCGTTGCCGTAGGCCTGGCCGCAGACCGAGCCGAAGCAGTGGTGCGCCGCGAGCTTCAACCCGCCCCACTCGACCTCCGTCGGCACGCAGTAGCTGTTGAAGGGGCACTCGGCGGTGTCCGCGCAACGCCGCAGGCACACGCTGGCCGGGTTGTCCACGCGCACCGACACGCACTCCAGGCCCGCATCGAGGCAGAACCCGGGGCCCGCGTCCTCGCAGCGCTGGTACTCCCGCTCGCAGGCCATCGGATCGGCGACGAGGTCGTTCTGCCGCGCGTCCTGCGGCTCCGGCGCATCGTCCGCGGCGGCGTCCTGCTGCGGCGGCTGCCGGTTGTCACCGCAGCCGGCGATTGCCAGCACGCCGGCGAGGAGCACCGTGAGGGCGAGATCGGCCAGGCCGCGGCCGGCGACCGCGCCGTCGAGAAAGGAGCGCGCGCGCGCGACGGTCGTCACGCGCGGTCCCACCTGCGGCTGGTCATGCGTCCGTGGCACCGTCCTGCTGCACGCCCGCGTCCTGGCGCGTGTCCGGCTTGCAGATCCCGTAGCCCAGGGTCCAGGGATCGTTCCAGCACTGGGGGTTCGTGTCGCTCCCGTAGAGGATCCGGTCGCAGAACTCCCCGTTGACGGTGCACGGCCACTTCGCCGCGTTGGGCCCGAGCCCGCAGTACTGCTCGCACGTCCCGTTGGCCGCGCCGCCCTTCGTGATGCAGACGAGGCCCTGCGCGCAGAGGAGCGTGTTGTTGCAGGTCCCGCCGAGCCCCACGGATCCCGTGGTGCCGCAGAGCCCGTAGGCGTTGACCGGGCTGGTGGGCTCGCAGCCGTTCAGCGCCACGCCGCCGTCCGAGACCACGCTCGCGCAGTTGTTCGCGGCGGCGAAGAGATCGCACCCCTGGGAGTCGACGCAGAAGCCGACGTAGTTGTAGGTGGTGGGGTTGCCGTACTCGACCCCGCCGTCGCTCTCCACGCAGTCTCCCCACTGGTAGTCGCTCGAGTCCTGGCAGTACTGATCGTGGGGGACGTCGGAGTCGGCCGCGCACTCGCCCGGCACCGCCGGGATGAACCCGGTCGCGTTCGGGTCGCAGAGCCTGGCGCAGGTCCCGACCGGGTTGCCCTGGCGGCCGGTGCAGGTGGTTCCGACGGCGCAGGCGTCGTAGGTGCCGGGCTTCGTGCACTGGTTGGTGTCGAAGCTGCACGCCCCGCCGCGCGGCTGGTCGCCCGCCTGCTGGCACAGGCCGTACGCGACGTAGCCTTCGGGCACGTCCGTCGACATCGGGAAGCAGGTGCCGGGGCGGGTGTCGACCTTGCCCGGCTTGATGAACCCGTCGGCGCCCATCTGGCAGGCGCCGAAGAAGTTGCCATTGCCGAAGGGCGACGTGTCGTCGCCCGCGCCGCCGCAGAAGGAGTAGAAGCAGTGCCCCTTGGCGTTGCCGATGATCTGCGTCGCGTAGTTGGGGTCCGAGTAGTCGGTGGACTTGCTCGGCAGGCAGATGGTGTTGAAGCCGCACTCCGCGGAGCAGTTGCACTTGCGGAGACACTGGAGCCCGAAGAGCCCGGTGTCCACGCAGTCGAGGTCGTCGCCGCACTCGTCCGAGTTGGGCTTGGCCACGGTGCACTGGAAATCCGGATTCAGCTCGAAACCACAGCCACTGAGGTCCTGGAACGTCCCGCAGGTCGGTCCGGCGTCGTCCGGCACCGGGCCCTGGTCGTGGACCGCGTCGAACTGGGGCGTGCTGTCGGCAGCGGCGTCCTGCTGGTTGCCGGAGCCGGTGCCACCGCAGCTGCACCCCGCGCCGAGGCCCATCGTGGCCACGAACGCAAGACTCACGAGCCCGGAAGCTAGGCGCATCTCCATTCCCCTCCTCGCAGCACTCGACTCGGCCGGCAATACCCCGGCCGCGGCTCCACTGTCAAGCTTTTCGCCCATGATTATGGACCTGGTTCCGCGTACCGACACCACGCCGCCACGGGACGATACAAGGGATGTGCCAGCAGCGGCGGCGTGGGTAACCCATAGTACAGCCGTCACTCGGGGTGTTCCAACGACCCGGGGCCCATGACGCCCATGTCAGGGACTCGGGTCACCCGCGCAGTCGCTGCACAGGGCGCCGCGACGTCGATCACCCGGCGCGGCGCAGCGGGCCCGGGATCTCCTTGGCCTCGGGATCGACGATGCGGTTGCGCGCGTCCACGAGCACGACCTTCGGTCGATGCGCCGCGGCCTCGCGCGCGTCCATCTCGGCGAAGGTGGCGATAATGACGAGGTCGCCCGGCCTGGCCTGGTGAGCCGCCGCGCCGTTGATGCACACCTCGCCGCTCCCGGGCGGGCCCTCGATCGCGTAGGTCACGAGGCGGCTCCCGCTCGTGACGTTCCAGATGTGGACCTGCTCGTGCTCGACGATGTCGGCGGCGAGCATCAGGTCGCGGTCGATCGTCACGCTCCCCTCGTACTCGAGGTCGGCGTGGGTCACGGTCGCGCGGTGGATCTTCGACTTGAAGAGCGTTCGGCGCATTGTCCGTCTCGGCCCGCGGGTGCGGGTCCAAGCTTCCCGGGCCGGCGCGGCTCCCTTCGGACCGGTGGAGTCCCGAGCGGGTACCCCCGCCGTGGTCCGACCTGGCCGCCTGCCCTGACTACAACCTATCCGTGACGCCAGGCGTTGTCAACAGCTCGAGGCTTGCGGCTTGCGGCTCGAGGCTCGAGACTGCGGGCTCAAGCCTCCCGCCTCCCGCCCCGAGCCTACTTCATCGCCGACTCCTCCTTGCGGATCCAGGCCTTGGTGCGCTTGCCATGGAGGTAGTAGGTGGCCCCCATCGCCTTGGAGTTGGGCGACTCGCGCTCGAAGCGCACCACGCCCGAGAAGTCGTAGAGGGGGCTCGGGTCGGGCTTGATCTCGGCCTTCTTGAAGATGACGCGCACCTGATCCTGGGGGGTGTAGAACTCGTTCTCGGCGCGCTTCTCGAAGCCCGTCATGTTGTCGCCTTCTCCGAAGGCGACGTTGTCGGACTTGGAGTAGCCATGCTTCATGAGCTGATCGACCCAGATCTTGCGCAGGGAGTCGGGCGACGGCGCCGAGTCACCGCAGCTGCCGATGAGCAGCGCGGCCAGCGGCACGACCAGGACGAGCCGTTTCATGGGTCCCTCCACGTTCAGGCGAACGTTGCCGCGAAGTGCGGCCGAGGTCAAGGTCGCGCGCGGAGTCCCTTGACTGGGGCCGGCCTTTCCTTCACACCATTGGCACACTCGCGGCGAGACGATGGCGCGACCGTTCACCACGTTCCTGGGCGTCGACCTGGGCGGCGGCAAGGGCAAGAACACCGCCGTGGCGCGGCTCGCGTGGCGCGACGGGCAGCTCCTCGTCGAGGAGACGCTGCAGAAGCTGAACGGCAAGCCCCTGTACGACGAGCCGCTGTGCTCCTACCTGCGGACGCACGCCGACGGCGCCGTGTGCGCCATCGACGCGCCGCTCACCCTCCCCGCCTGCGTCCGCTGCCCGCGGCCCGCGTGTCCCGGCCAGGCCGCTTGCGACGACACCACCGTGGCGTGGTTCCGCCGCGTGGGGAACGGCCTCGTCGCGGGCGAGGCGCGCCCGAACGGCAAGCCGCGCACCACGCCGTACACGCAGCGCGCCGCCGAGGTGGTGCTCCACCGCCGCCACGGCATCCTGCCGCGCGAGACCCTGGGGCAGGGCATGGGCCCGCTCACCGCGCGGGCCCGCTACCTGGTCCAGACGCTGCGCCCGACCTTCCGGCAGGGCGAGAACCTGATCGAGGTCTACCCGAAGGCGACAATCCAGCAGCTCTTCGGCGCACGCATGGCGCGCGGCTACAAGCGCCAGACTGCGGCACACCGCGTGCGCCTCGGCATCATCGAGCGTCTCGCCGACGAGGCGCGCCTGCGCTTCGCGCGCCGACCGCGCAACTGGCCCGAGTTCTGCGACCAGAGCGACCACCTCTTCGACGCGCTGGTCTGCGCCTACACGGCCTACCTCTGGACCCGCGACGGCTGGACGCTACCCGAGGCCGACCGGGAGGTCTTCGGCGAGGACGGCTGGATCTGGTTCCCGGAGGCGGCTTCCTAGTCGCGTCGGAGCCCGACGGGCTCCGCCCGGCGGGTTCCATCGCGGGAGGGCATGGGAACCCTGCGAGGGTTCCCATATCAGCGCTGGGCCAGATCGTCCCGCAGCGCCACCACATCGGCGGCCTGCGCCTCGTCCTCGTGGGGGTCCTCGTCGGCGGGGTCCTCGACGAGCGCGGGACGCCGCCGGGGCTCGGTGCGGCCGCCGAGCAGCGCGGGGCTGCCGCGGTCGCGCAGGAACTCGAGGAAAGCGATGGCCGAGGGCAGCTCGACGGCTGGCACCTGGTCGATGATCTCCTTCGCCTCGCGCCGGAGGACCTCCCCGGGGCTCTCGCTGGTGCCCGGCACGGGCCGCGGCGGCGGCTCCGCCGGCTCCGGGGGCAGCACCACGTCGCCCCACGGCGGCGGGACCGTGGGCTCGATCTGGACCTGCTCGAGCCACGCCTTCATGCGGCAGTGGAGCAGGTCGGCCCGGTAGGCGAACCAGCGCTCGCGCTCGCCGGGGTAGTTGAGGAGCACGTCCTTGAAGCGCCGGAACGCGCCCTTGCCGTCGATGGCGATGAGGAGTCGCTCGCGCAGCGCCGCGTCGGCCACGGTGACCACGAAGCGCTCCATCCAGCGGTACTGCTCGCGAGACGAGACCGGCTCGATGCGGACGAAGCTCTCGGGCGAGCGCCCGACGCGCGCGCGGCGCTCGGCGGCGTCGGCCTGCCCCTCCACGACCGTGAGGATCTCGCCGGAGGCGAGGTCCAGGTAGCTCTCGGTACCGGGTGCGTTCCGTTCGAAGGCGGTCTCGAACTCGGTCCAGTTGAGCGTGACGGGGCGCGGCATGTCCGCAGGCTCTCCCGCGGGAGGGCTGCGCCCTCACCACAGTCCTGCAAGCGTACCCACACCTCGGCCGCTTTTCAAGTCTCGCGGCAGGGCCCCGGCAAAGTCTTTTCGGCGTCGAGCTTTCAAGTAGATAGGGTTGGGGACTGGCGCCGCCCGCGCGTTTGTGCCATACCGGAGGCATGAAGCGTCGCCCGCGGGACGAGCGCCCGGTCGTTTTTCGCGGCACCGTCGTTGGG
>JACRCY010000163.1 GCA_016218785.1 Deltaproteobacteria bacterium | reverse complement strand
GATCCAGCGCAGCTTCGGCGGCGACGGCGGCGACGGCGGCTTCGGCGGCCTCGGCGGCATGGGCGGCGCCGGCGGCTTCGGCGGCAACACCACCACCTGGAGCGGCTCGATCGCGGGCAAGGGCGGCGACGGCGGCAACGGCGGCGCGGGCGGCGGCGGCGGCGGCGGGTGCGGTGGCCCCTCCTTCGGCATCCTCGCCTACAACGCCGGCAGCGCGAGCTTCGACGCCGCCAACGTCTTCGTCCTCGACAACACCGTCAAGACGGGCGGCTTCGGCGGCGCCGGCGGCAGCTCCAGCGGCCCGTCGGCCACCGGGCTCCCCGGGGTCGACGGCGTCTTCGCGAACTCGCGCTATCTGCCGCCGTAGGCCCGGCGGCCTGTCTCCGGGCTGAATCCCACGCGGGGACTGGCGCCTCGACCGGGTGCAGTTCCGCTGCGCAGGATCAGTAGCTGCCGCCCCCAGGCTGCGGTAGTAGCGTCGAGTGGCGGCAGAGTGCCTCGTTGGGTGGGCGGCGGCTCCGCCGCGCAGCGCGGGTAGCGTGCGAACGAGACGAAGTGTCCCGTTCGTGGTGGGATGGCCCAACCCATCCCGGGCAGAACGAGACACTTCGTCACGTTGCCGGCGTTGGTCGCGTTCGAAGTTCGCGGGGGTGGCGCTGGCGTGAGCTTCGTCAACCGCGGCCGTTACCACTCCGACTCGGCGGGTCTGCACCCGCTTCGACCGGAGCGGTGGATCGCCCGCGGCGGGAACGCTAGGATGAAGGCGTGCGACCCGTCGAGTCTCTCACGCAGGAACGCATCCGGCCGCTGGAGCGGGCGTGGTACGACCGGTGCGTGGCGATGGGTGCGTTCGGCGAGGACGAGAGGCTGGAGCTGCTGGAGGGCCAGATCATCGTCATGAGTCCGCACGGGACGCCGCACGCGTACGTCATCCAGTGCCTGATGGAGCTCTTCGTACGGGTCTTGTCCGGGCGCGCCCAGGTGCGCATCCAGCTGCCGTTCGCCGCGTCCGCCGACTCGGAGCCCGAGCCGGACGTGGCGCTGGTGCCGCCGCGCTCCACGCGGGCCGCCGGGTTTTCGCTGCACGCCGACGCCGCGGTGCACGCCAACGACCGGCAGGGGCACTTGACGCGCTCGCGCCGGGGGCGCGACCATGGTCGTGAGGACTGCGAAGCTGAGTCAGGGGGATGCGGGGCGATGGCCCGTGCTCGTGCGGTGGTGCTGGTCGCGTTGACCCTGGGCACGGCCAACTGCGGGTCCCCCGCGCCGCCCTTGGACGCGGCCCCCGACGTACAGCAAGACGCGTTGCAGTATGACTCAGGCGTTCCGGACGCGCGGTGGTGCGGCCTCGTGAGATCTCCCGACACTACGTGCCAGACGTGTCTCGAGCTTTCCTGCTGCTTCGAAGGCGCCGCGTGCACCGCCCGGCCCGAGTGCATCGATGCGCTCCCGTGCGCGGCGTCCTGCGTTGAGCCTTCGGCTCTCGGCTGCTGGGCGTGCTCCGCACAGCATCCCGGCGGTCATGCTTTCGAGATGCTGGTATCGTGCATGGCGACCGGCTGCGACCAGGCGTGCCCCGTCGGAACCTCGAGCTGGGACGTGTCGGTGTCCTAGTGCCGTGGCAGCGCTGTGGGCGGGATGCGGCAAGGGCCGCCCGTGCCCCTACACCGATGCCTGTGGGACCACGCCCGGCTCGACGGCTCCCTTCTGCTGTCCGTCCAGCACTCCGGTTCGATGCCGGTCCGCCAGTTCATCCACCTACCACGTGCGGTGATGACACCACCGTGGTCGGACCGTACGATCCGGATCGCCAGCGCCGCTTGGCGTGGGCCGAGTTCCCTCGGCGCGTGGCGGATCGACGCCCCAGAATGCCCGAAGTGCGGCGGTCACATGGGTCTCCTGGCCGTCATCCTCGACCCGGAAGTGGCCAAGAGGATCGTCCGCCATCTGGGGCTGGGAACCCGTGCGCCCCACGGCGTGTAGCGCCTGGTGCCCGACTACGCACCAGGCGGACTCGCACCGGGCGCGGCCATGCGGTAACCTCTGCCTGGAGAGCCGTGAAGGTCCAGTGCGAGCTGTGCCGCGAGATCGTCCCGCTCGCGGACTTCACCCCGTCGGCAGAAGGGCTCGAGATCCGCTGCCCGGCCTGCCACGGCACCTACTTCGTGCCGGCGCCGCGGAAGAGCGAGGTCGGGGGCACGGTCGCGCCGTCGTCCCCGGTGGCCGGGGGCGGAGGCGCCGGAAAGGGAGGGGCCCGCGCCGAAGGGGGCGGGGGCGGCGACGCAGGCGGGGCTGGCCTCGCGGACGGCGCCCTGCACGAGGATGAGGTCCAGTGCCCCAAGTGCGGCCGCGGCCAGCCGCCGGGCGGGGCCTGCCGCCACTGCGGGCTGGTCTTCGCGCTGTGGGACCCGGCCAGCGCCGCGGCCACGGCCGGCGACGACGAGGCGCGGGGGCTCTTCGCCGAGGCCGAGTCGGCCTGGGACGACCCGGCGCGGCACGATGCCTTCATCCAGCATTGCGGGCGCGCGGGCCAGCTCCCGTACGCGGCGCGCTGCTATCGCGATCGTCTCGCGCGCGACCCGGACGATGCCGTGGCCCGGGCGCAGCAGGCGAAGGTCGTCACGGTCGCCGAGCTCAGCTACCTCACCCGGCCGCGGGAGCTGGCCGACGCGCCCATGCCCTGCCGCGGGGTGCTCGTCGGTGCCGTGCTCGTGCTCTTCCTGGTCCTGCTCGGCCTGCTCACGTCACCGCTCTGGCGCTGGTGGAAGTAGGTGCACGCCGACGTCACCTCTCGGATCGCGGCCGTGGCCGTGCTCCTGCTGATGTCGGCCTTCTTCTCGGGGACCGAATCGGCGCTCTTCTCGCTCACGCGCGTGCAGCGGGAGCGGATGCGCCAGTCGGGCCGCCAGACCGAGCGGATCATCCTCTCGCTGCTCGAGCGACCGCGCCGTCTCATCTCGTCCATCCTCCTCGGCAACGAGCTGGTCAACATCTCCATCGCCACGCTCATCGCGGCCATCGTCGAGCGCCTCTTCCGCTCCGTGCTCAGCCAGACCGAGCTGACCGTCGTCTCGACCGTCATCGCCCTCCCCGCGCTCCTCCTCTTCGGCGAGATCACGCCGAAGAGCGTGGCGCTGCGGGCCGCGGAGGGGTGGGCCCGCCTGGCGGCGCGTCCCATCGCGCTCGTGGCCCGCGTGGTCGCGCCGGTGCGCTGGGCCATCCAGGGCGTCGCCGACGGCGTGCTCTGGCTCCTCGGCCAGCGGCCCCGGGGCACGCCCACCGAGGCGCTCAAGGAGGCCGAGTTCCGCGCCCTCGTCGACGTCGGCTCGGAGGAGGGGGAGGTGCAGGCGGCCGAGCAGCGCCTCATCCACAACGTCTTCGAGTTCGGCGACCGCGCGGTCGGCGACATCATGACGCCCATGGAGCGCGTCGTCAGCTTCCCCTACGAGTGGTCGCTGCAGCGCATCCTGGAGGCGGTGCAGAAGAGCCGCTACTCGCGTCTCCCGATCTACCGCCGCGCCAGGGACAACGTGGTGGGCATCCTCTTTGCCAAGGACCTCGTGGGGCTGGCGCGGGGGCACGCCTCGACCCGCACGCTCGGGGACCTGGTCATGGCGCCCTACTACGTGCCCAAGGCGACCAAGTGCGACTTCCTCCTGCGCCAGATGCAGCGTCGCAAGACGCACATGGCCGTGATCGTCAACGAGTACGGGCGCACCATCGGCCTGTGCACGATGGAGGACCTGCTGGAGGAGCTGTTCGGCGAGATCGCCGACGAGAAGGAGGGGCCTCCCGGCCGCCGCACCGGTGAGATCCCGCCGCCGCCCGCGGGGGAGGACTCCCCGCCGGAGGCGAAGCCGTGATCGCGGCCATCGTCATCGTGGCCTGCTGCCTCCTGCTCGAGGGCTTCTTCTCGGGCTCCGAGATCGCCATCGTGTCGGCCGACCGCATCCGGGTGCGACAGCGAGCGGCCGCCGGCGACCGCGCGGCGGCACTGCTGGAGGCGTTCTACGAGGCGCCGCAGCGCATCCTCGCCACCACGCTCGTCGGCACCAACTTCTCGGTCGTGACGGCGACTGTCGTGCTCACCCTCGCGCTCCTCGCCCGCGGCAAGCCCGAGTGGCTGCCGGTGGCGATCCTCTCGCCGACGCTGCTGACGTTCGGCGAGGTGATCCCCAAGACGCTCTTCCAGCAGAACGCCGACCGGCTGGCGCCGCGGGTGATCAGGGTCCTCTGGGTCGTGTCGAAGCTGGTGACGCCCGTCTGGTGGCTGGTGGGTCGCGTGGCCGGCGCCGTGTCGCGCCTCCTGGGGGTGGCCGGGCAGCGGGCCCTGGTGACCCGCGAGGAGCTGAAGCTGCTCCTCAAGGGGACGGGCAGCGGCCCGCAGAAGAGCGAGATCACCGACGGCGAGCGGCGGATGATCCGCAACATCTTCGAGTTCGGCGACACCACCGTGGCCGACCTCATGGTGCCGCTCTCCGAGGTCTTCGCCCTGCCCGACGGCGCGCCCCTCGAAGTGGCCGCGCGCGAGTCGCTCGACAAGCGTCACAGCCGGGTGCCGGTCTTCCACGAGCGCGTGGACCGGGTGGTGGGGATCCTCCACGTGTTCGATCTCCTGCGGGCCGGCGCCCAGGCCGGGACCGTGGGTGGGCTCATGCGCCCGCCCGTCTTCGCGCCCGAGAGCCAGCTCGCCGTGGATCTGCTGCGCCGCTTGCAGCGCGAGCACCAGGGCATGGCCGTGGTGGTCGACGAGTACGGTGGAACCGTCGGGGTCGTGACCATCGAGGACATCCTCGAGGAGATCGTGGGCGAGATCGAGGACGAGTACGACCGCGCCGAGCCCATGCCCATCACCACGGAGGCGCCCGGGGTCTGGCGGGTGGCGGCGCGCACCCCCCTGGGTGTCGTGAACAGCACCGTGGGGCTCCAGCTCGCCGAGGGGGAGGACTACGAGAGCCTCGGCGGCTTCGTGCTCGACCAGCTCAGGCGCATACCCCGCGTCGGCGAGCAGCTCCGCGTGGGCACCATCTCCATCGAGGTGACGCGCGCGAGTGAGCGGGCCGTCGAGGAGGTGCTGATCAGGACCGGGAAGCGGTGAGCCGCCGCGACGAGCGCGAGCAGCGCCCGGGGCGGGCGACCGCTTGCACCCCGCCCTGGGGCGGGGTATCACCCTGTCATCATGGACCCGACCAGGATCCGCGACCTGCTCGAACGAGTGCGTGCCAACCGGCTGGGCGTCGACGAGGCGCTCCAGGAGCTGCGGCACCTGCCGTACCGCGACCTCGGCTTCGCCAACGTCGACCACCACCGCCACCTGCGCACCGGGTTCCCCGAGGTGATCTTCGGCGAGGGCAAGAGCGCCGAGCAGATCGCGGCCATCCTGCGCGAGGTCGCGCGGGGCGGGGCCAACTGCCTCGTCACGCGGGTCGCGCCCGAGAAGGCGCGCGCCGTGCTCCGGCTGGTCTCCGGCAGCGCGTACGACGAGGTGGCCCGGGCGGTGACCCTCGTGCAGCGGCCCATCGAGGATCGCGGCCGCGGCCCGGTCGTGGTGGTGTCGGCCGGGACCAGCGACATCCCCGTGGCCGAGGAGGCGGCCCTCACGGCGCATCTCATGGGCAACCGGGTGGAGCGGCTCTTCGACGTGGGGGTCGCCGGCATCCACCGTCTGCTCGGCCGCCGTGAGATGATCGACCGCGCGGAGGTGCTGGTCGTGGCGGCCGGCATGGAGGGCGCGCTCGCGTCGGTGGTCGGCGGTCTGGTGGACCGCCCCGTCATCGCCGTGCCGACCTCCGTCGGCTACGGCGCTTCGTTCAACGGCATCGCCGCGCTGCTCGGCATGCTCAACTCATGCGCCGCGGGCGTGACCGTCGTCAACATCGACAACGGCTTCGGGGCGGGCTACGTGGCGGCCTTGATCAACCGCCGCACCGAGGCAGGGGCCGCGAGGGCCGAGGCCCCGCCTGCGCCGCAAGCCGCCGCGCCGCGAGCGGCGGCAGGGCGCCCCACGGCCCGGAAGCGCGGAGGGCGGAAGTGACCCGGCGGGAGCTGCGCGGGCTGCACCTGCACTTCGACTGCTTCGCCGGGGCCGCCGGCGACATGGCGTTGGGTGCCCTGCTCGACGTCGGGGTGCCGGAGGAGGTCGTGCGGCGGACCCTTGCGGCCTTGCCGGTCGAAGGCTATGAGCTGAAGGTTCAACGGGCGAAGCGGTGCGGGCTCGAGGGCGTGGATGTGAAGGTCGAGGTCCACGGCCGCGGCCGGCACGGTCACGCCCACGGCCCGGCGGGGCACCGCCACGCGTCGCACGGGCACCGCGCCTGGCGCGAGATCCGCGCGATGCTCGAGGCCCACCTGGCGGACGACGTGCGGGACCGGGCCCGCGCCATCTTCACCGCCGTGGCCGAGGCCGAGGCGAAGCTGCACGGGAAGCCGCTCGAGGCCGTCGAGTTCCACGAGGTCGGGGCCATCGACTCGATCGTCGACACCGTGGGTGTGGCGGCCGCGCTCGCCTGGCTGCAGCCGCGGCGCATCACGGCGCGGCCCGTGCCGCTCGGCCACGGTCACGTGCACTGCGCGCACGGGAAGCTGCCGGTGCCGTCGCCGGCGGCCCTCGAGATCCTGACGAGGGCCGGCGCGTCGGTGGAGGACGGCGGCGCCGACATGGAGCTGTGCACCCCCACCGGCGCCGCCATCCTGGCGACGCAGGCCCAGGCCTTCTGCCCGCTGCCGCCGCTCCGGCCGCGCGCGGTCGGCTACGGCGTGGGAGACGACGACCCCGCCGACCGCCCCAACCTGCTGCGCGTGGTCCTGGGCGAGCCGTGGCCGGCGTCGCGTCCGGGCCGCGGCGACGCCGGGGCCGACGCCGCGGCAGTGGTGATCGAGGCCAACGTCGACGACATGGCGCCGGAGCTGTGCGAGCCGCTCCTCGACGCGCTGTTCGCCGCCGGCGCCCGCGACGCGTGGCTCCAACCGATCGTCATGAAGAAGAGCCGCCCCGCCTTCACCATCGCGGCCCTCTGCGCGCCCTCTGCGCGCGAGGCCGTGGCCCGGGCGCTCCTGACGCACTCCACCAGCATCGGCCTGCGCATGCGGGCCGTGGAGCGACGGGTGCTCGATCGCCGGACGGTCCGGGTGGCCACCCCCTACGGCCGACTGCCGGTCAAGCTGGCCCTGGAGGGGGGGCAGGTGCTGAACGCCGCGCCCGAGTACGAGCCGTGCCGCGAGGCCGCCGCTCGCGCCGGCGTACCGCTGAAGGAGGTCTACGCCGCGGTGATCACGGCGTACCGGCAGCAACGTTGATATGGGAACCCTAACAGGGTTCCCATACCCTCCCGCGATGGGACCCGCCGGGCCGAGCCCGTCGGGTCCCCACGCGACTGGTCCCACCCGGCCCGAGCGGCCCGTGCCGCCCGCGCGGATCTGGTGCTAAGATGGGCCCCGTGGTGGAAGTCCAGGGATCGCGGGTCCTCGTCGTCGGAGACGATGCCGCCGAGCGCGAGCGTCTGGCGTCTCTGCTGACGGAGGCCGGGTGCCCGGCGCTCGCGGCGGAGCGCCCGGAGGGAACCTTCGACCTGCTGCTCGCCCACGGACCCCAGGCGCTGCTGCGCAGCCACGTGGCCCGCCAGGGCGCCGGTCAGCTCCGGGTGGCGACCGTCATCTACCTGCCCGAGGACGCGGCGGGCGTCTTCCTCCCCAGCGACCTCGCCGGAACCGCGGACGAGGTGATCCCGGTCCCGGTCAGTGACGCCGACCTCTGCCGGCGCCTGCAGGAGCTGCTGCGCACCCGCACGCCGCGAACGAGCCTGGAGCACCTCGAGCGTCAGCGCGACATGCTCGGGGAGATCGGCCAGATCCTCGCGTCGGGGCTCGACATCATCGAGATCCTGCAGGAGTGCGTGACCCGCGTCACCGAGATGATGGGCGCCGACCGCGGCTCGCTCCTGATCCTCGGCGACACCGAGGTGATGCACGTGATGGCGGCGAGCGACGATCCGAGCGTCTGCAAGCTGCCGCTGCTGCTCGAGAAGTACCCCGAGGTGCGCGCCGCCCGCGAGAGCCGCGAGGTCTGCGTCGTGGAGGACGCGCCCCACTCGCCCCTGCTCGGCCCGTTCGCGCAGGCCGTGGCGGCCCGTGGCATCGGCTCGCTGGTCTGCCTGCCGCTCTGCGACGGCCGCCAGGCCAACGCCGTCATCCTGCTCCGCTTCGCCGAGGAGCGCCTCCCCGACCAGACGCCGCTCGCCTGCGGCCGCGTCGCCGCGGGCATGATCGCCCTCGGCCTCCGCGGCACCGATATCTTCGAGCGCGTGCGCGAGCAGACCCGGCGGCTGAGCCTGGCGAAGTACACGGCGGAGCGCCGGCTCCGGGCGCTGGAGAAGTACCGCGAGTTCCTGGAGAGCTCCACCGACGCGATGTTCGTGACCGACGCCGAGGGGATCGTCCTGTACGTGAACCTCGCCGCCGAGCAGCTCACCGGCTTCGCGCGCGAGGCGCTGTGCGAGCGACCCGTCCTCGACCTGGTCGCGGAGCCGCAGCGTCCACCTCTCGCCGAGGCGGTGCGCCACGTGGCCACCGGCACCAACCTGCAGAACTTCGACCTCGACCTCCTGACGACCTCCGGCGATCCGCTCATCGTGAGCTGCGCGACCAGCTCGGTGCTCTCCGACCAGGGCGCCGCCATCCTGAGCTTCCGCGACGTCACCGAGGCGCGGGCGCTGCAGAACCAGCTCGGCCAGACCAAGGACTTCCTCGAGCGACTCATCGACTCCACCGTCGACGGCATCGTCGCCGCCGACACCAGCGGCAACATCATCCTGTTCAACAAGGGGGCCGAGCGGGTCACCGGCTGGAAGGCGGAGGAGGTCATCGGCAAGCTCCACATCGAGCAGCTCTACCAGCCGGGGATCGCACGGGCGATCATGCGCGAGCTGCGCTCCGGCACCCAGGGAGCCGTCGGACGTCTGGAGCTGTCGCGCCGGGACGTGCTGGCCCGGGACGGCACCCCGATCCCCGTCAACATGACGGCCTCGATCGTCTACGACGAGGGGCGCGAGGTCGCCACGGTCGGGGTCTTCTCCGACCTGCGCGAGCGGCTGCGCATCGAGGAGCGGCTGCGGCAGGCGCAGGAGAAGCTGGTGCTGTCGGAGAAGCAGGCGCTCATCGCCGAGCTCGCCGGCACCACCGCGCACGAGCTGAACCAGCCGCTCACCTCGGTGATGGGTTGCATCGAGCTGCTCGACCGGCGCATGGGCCCGGACAACCCCCACAAGCACCTGCTGGAGACCGTCACGCGCGAGGCCGAGCGAATGGCCGACATCGTGCGCAAGATCGGCAAGATCACCCGCTACGAGACGAAGGCGTACGTCGGCTCGACGCAGATCCTCGACCTCGACAAGGCGACCGAATGACCACCCAGCACGACGGCAAGGGCGGCGGCCACCCGGGCGAGGTGGGGGCCGCGAGCACGTCCGGGAAGAGCCGGCGCCTCCACCGCCCCACGCCGCAGCAGGTCCTCGACACGCTCTTCGAGCTCGCCCGGGAGGCGAGCCTGGCGCCCGGCAAGCAGGAGCTGTGCGGCCGCTTCATGCGCGCCGTCTGCCACCTCCTGCCGGGACGGCGGCTGTGCCTGCGCATCGTCGACAGCCGCTCGCTCGAGCTGACCGAGCTCTTCGCCGAGGGGGACCTGCGCCCGGGCGCGGCCACCGCGCCGCTCGTGCTCAAGCCCACCGCGGCCGCCAAGGTGCGGCTGCGCCAGCGCGTCCTGGCCTCGCCGCGGCTGCAGGTCCAGGCCCGGTACGAGCCGGTCTTCGAGGGGAGCGTCGAGGGCGTGGCCATCCCGCTGGCGGTCGCGGGCCACCTCCACGGCCTGCTCAACGTGGAGTACGGCGCCCCCACCACCTGCGCGAGCACGGACGAGGCCCTGCTCATCGCGCTGTGCAACCAACTGGCCCTCGCGCTGCGCAACCTGAGCATGGTCGAGCAGACCCGCCAGCTCCGCACCTCGCTCGTGCGGCTCGTCGATCAGGCCAACGCCCTCATCTTCGCGACGGACGGCGACGGGCGGGTCACGGTCTTCAACCAGGCGCTCGCGCGGCTCGTCGGCGTCGAGGCCCAGGACGTCATGGGCGCCGATCTCTACGACTGGTTCACGCGGCAAGGCGCCGACCAGATGGCGCAGCTGGTGGCCGACGGCCGGCGCGGGCTCGAGCGGAGCCGCGCCGAGGTGCTCCTGCCGGGCGGCGGCGGCACGGTGAGCCGCGCGACGTTCGACACGACCGTGATGCGGACCGCCAGCGACGAGGTCGACGTCATCGTGGGCGTCGGCCACGACGAGAGCCCGATCGAGTCGCTGCAGCGCCAGGTGATCCAGGCCGAGAAGCTCGCGACCCTCGGCCAGCTCGCCGCCGGCGTGGTGCACGAGCTGAACAACCCGCTCACGTCGATCATCGTCTACACCGACTTCCTGGCCAAGAAGCTCGCCCGCGAGGGCTCCGAGGCCGCCGACGTCGCCAAGCTGCACAAGGTCCTCGAGGGCGCGGAGCGCATCCTGCGGGTCTCCCGGGACCTGGTGGCCTATGCGCGCCCCACCAGCGACCAGTACGACCTCCTCTCGATCAACGAGGTGATCGACCAATCCCTCTCGTTCTGCGAGCACATCCTCAAGAAGGGCAAGGCACGCGTGGTGCGCGAGCTGGCCTCCGACCTGCCGGCCGTGTACGCGATCCGCGGGCAGCTGCAGCAGGTCTTCATCAACCTGCTCACCAACGCCTGCCACGCCATGAAGGACGCCGGCGGGACCATCGCGGTGCGAACGGCCGCCGGCGGCGGCGGGTGCGTGGTGGTCGAGGTGATCGACGACGGCCTCGGCATCGGCGAGGCGGACCAGCCGCACATCTACGAGCCGTTCTACACCACCAAGGCGGACGGCAAGGGCTCGGGGCTCGGCCTCTCCATCGTCAGGAACATCCTCGAGAAGCACCAGGGGGACATCCAGTTCTTCTCCACCCCCGGCGCCGGCACGACCTTCCGCATCGTGCTCCCCTGCGGCCAGCGCCCGCCGGGGCAGCTGTGATGCTGCGTCGCGCGGGGAGCGCGCGGTGGGAGGAGGCTCGGCGAGCTTTGCTCGCCGCGGGGGGACGGGAACGTCCCCCCCTGATGGTGGAGAGACCTGCATGAGGATGGACCGGGTGCTGGAGGAGCTCGAGGAGGCGGCCCGGAAGGCGGGCGTGACCGTGCAGCACGACTCGCTCACCGGCGAGGGGACGGGGCAGGGGGGGCTCTGCAAGGTCAAGGGGCAGTGGCGCATCATCGTCGACCGCAAGGCCACGCCGGGCGAGAAGGTCGTGGTGCTGGCGCAGGCGCTCGGCGCCTTCGATCTCGAGGGGGTCTTCCTCTCGCCCGAGGTGCGCGAGCTGCTCGCCCGCTATCGCGCGCCGGCGTCGCCCGGCGGAGCGCCTCGGTGACCCGGGGGGCCTGCCTCGCGTGGGTGGCGGCGTTCGTCCTCTTGGCCGGCGCCCGACCAGCGGCGGCCGGGCCGCCGAGCCCCGAGGAGATCATCCGCGAGTCGCGCAAGGCCGGCGGCCTGCACCAGCGCGGCGCCGAGGCGCGCCTGAAGCTGGTGATCACGATGCCCGGCAAGGCGGCGCGCGAGCGGCGGCTGCACAGCCTCTCGCGGGAGGAGGGGTCCTTGGGACGCAGCCTGGTGCGCTTCGAGGCGCCCCCCGACGTGGCCGGGACGGCCTACCTGTGGCTCGAGAACCGCGGCCGCGCCGACGACCACTGGCTCTACCGTCCCGAGCTGCGACGGGCCCGTCGCATCACCGGCGCCCAGAAGCAGGAGAGCTTCATGGGCACCGACTTCACCTACGACGACCTCGAGTGGCGCGACCCCGCGAGCCGCACCCATCGGCGGCTCCCCGACGAGAAGATCGGCGGGGCCGCGTGCCACGTGATCGAGTCGACGGCGAAGGAGGCGAGCGATCCCTATGGCAAGGTGGTCTCCTGGATCCGCAAGGAGGGCTCCGTGCCGCTGCGCATCAAGTTCTTCGCGCGCGGCGGCGCGCACGCGAAGACGCTCTTCACCAAGAAGGTGCAGAAGGTGTCGGGGCGCTGGGTCATCACCCAGGCGCGCATGACCACCGTCGCGAAGGAGACGTCGACCGACCTGTTCGTCGAGAGCATCGAGTTCAAGGAGATCCCCGCCGACGTCTTCGATCCGCGGTCCCTCGAGAAGGGGTAGCGTTGGCCGCGGCCGACTCCACGCGCCGGGCCACCGTGCTGGCCCTGCTCCTCTGGGCGACGCCCGCGTTCGCCGCGCCACCATCTCCCTTGCCCGCGTCGTCACCGCCGGCGGCGACCCAACCCGCGGCGTCGCGGCCCGCGGCGTCGCCGCCCGCGGCGTCGCGGGCCCCGGTGTCGCCGCCGCCATCCGACGCGCAGGTCATCGTCGACCCGGAGGATCGCGGGCCCGTCGCGGCCTCGCAGCCGGCCGGCCGCCCGCCCGTGACCGCCGCCCGGAGCGGGCCCCGGGGGTTCACCTTCCACGGCTACCTGCGCTCGAGCTTCGCCCTCGACACCAAGCACGAGGGGCGCCGCGCGGCGGTGCGCAACGACCCGCGGCCGGTCGAGGACGTGATGGACTGGCGCTCGCAGGCCTACTTCCGGGCCACCTTCCGCCTCGGCCCGCGGCTGCGCGCGGTCGCCTCGGGCTGGCTCGACCACGTCGGCAACTGCGAGCGGCCCGACCAGCCGGGCGAGGAGTACTGGGTCTTCAACGGATCGGCCTGCCGCTGGGCCGTGGAGCCCACGCTCGGCGAGACCTACGTCGAGGCGAGCCTGCCGCGGGTCGACCTGCGCGCCGGCCTCCAGGTGGTCCCCTGGGGTGCCAACGAGCTCCTCGGCCCCGCGGACGTGATCAACCCGCGCGACCTGCGGCAGGCCGCAGGGTTCGTCGATCCCGAGACGGCGCGCCTGCCGGTGCCCGCCGTGCGGCTCACCGTCTACCCGGCGAGCTCGCTCCTGCTCGAGGCGCTCTGGGTCCCCTTCTTCGTGCCCCACCGCCTGGACCTCTTCGGCTCCGACTACGCCGTGCTCGGCCCGGCGGCGCCGACCCGCTGCGGCACCGGCCTCTGCCCGTTCGACCCGCGGGCGGCCGAGCGGGCCCTGGCCGACGCGGTCGACCCGTCGCTGCGGTCGCGCCTCCAGCCGCTCCTGGTGCAGAGCCGCTTCCGCGACGCGTCGCTCGGCAACGGCGCGGCGGGAGCGCGCGTGGTCTGGCGGCCGGCGGGCTTCGACCTGGCGCTCGCCTACTACTACGGCCTGGAGCAGTACCCGACCGCCTCGCTCGACCCGGCGGCCGGCGCCCTGCTGGCGCGGCTCTTCGCCGCTCCCGGGGCCGACGGCCAGGCCGCGGCGCACGAGCTGGTCGACCGGCTCCTCGCCGGGCAGCCGGTCTACGAGTCGACCTTTCGCCGCTTCCACCTGGCCGCCCTCTCCGCCATGCGCCCGTTCGGGCCGGTGGTGCTCAAGCTGGACGCCGCCTGGTCGCCGCGGCGCACCCTCTACCAGCGCGACGAGGTCACGGGCTCCCTGGGTGCCGTCGACAGCGGGGTCTTCTCCTTCGCCGCCGGCGCCGACTACACGCGCGGCGACACCCTGCTCCTCTCGCTGGAGGTCTACGGCCTGCGGCCGCTGGTCGACGGGGCGCGCCGGGCTTCGCTCCTCTACGTTGCGGACGCCGGGCTCTACGGGCTGATCGGCCTCGCCGAGTGGCGCCTCCTGCGCGGGGATCTCGGCCTCCGGCTCTACGGCTTCTGCGACCTCGGCCACCCGGGCTACATCCTGGGGCCCGAGGTCTCCTACCGAGTCCGCGACTGGCTCACCCTCCGCCTCGGCGGCAGCTTCTTCGGCGGCGAGGATCTGAGCCTGCCGGGCACGCTCCGGTACAACGACCAGGTCCACGTGGGCGTGAAGGGGGCCTGGTAGCGGGTCAGTACGTCGTCACGACCACCCGGCGGAAGGGGTCGGGGGCGCGGCTCTCCGACTGGGCCGTGACCGAGACCGGGATGATGATGGACAGCGTCGTCACGCCGATGGCGGTCCAGAACCACCACGTGAAGTAGAAGGGGCGGCGCTTCCTGTGCTCCGGCGGCTTCTCGTCGGGCGGCGCCACGAGCGCGCCGTCGTAGGGGACGTGGAGGTAGAGGTTGTCGGCGATGCCGGGGCCGGCCGCGTCGAGGAGCTGCGGCTCGAGGTCGCGCCGCACCACCGAGAGGCGGCGCTTGGAGCGGAGGTCGAAGAGGAAGGCGTCGACGTGGATGCGTCCGGCGGCGGAGGACAGGCGCACGAAGACGACCTGGTCGACGAAGAGGAAGGCCTTGAGGTCGACCATGCCGGGGTCGGCGACCTCCTTCTCGACGCCGCCCTTGGCCCGCTCGAGCGCGTCCTGGACCAGCTTGTACTTCTCGCTCCGCTTCAGCTCGCCCTGCACCGACTCCTGCTTCTTGGGGCTGACGTGCACCCGCAGGAGGAGCTTCTGGAACCCTTCCTTCTTGAGCGTCACGTAGTGATCACCGACGACGAGCCCCTCGGCCGTGGCCGGGGTGACGCCGACGAACTTGCCGTTGACGTACGCCTGCGCCCCCTCGGGCTCGGAGCGGACCTCGATGGAGCCGCGCGGGCGCCGCTTGACCTCCTTCTTGGCCTCCTCGAAGGCCTCGAGGTACTTCGGCGGGTATTTCTCGGTGTCGTACGCGAGCGTCTCGCGCCAGGTGAGCAGCCGCTGGAGGGCCGCCTTGCCCTGCTTGCGGTCGCCGGCCGCGAGGTGCGCCACGGCCAGCGACATCATGGCCTCGGCCAGCTCGTTCTTCTGGATGAACGGGAGCACCTGCTCGAGGGCCTCGACCGCCTGGCCGAGCTTCTTGACGGCATTCGGGGTGTCGAGCTCGAGCATGGCCTGCGTCCCCTCGGCGAGGAGCTTGCGGGCCGTGGAGATGAGCTCGGAGGGGATCTCGCCGGCGTAGTCGGCCAGCAGCTTGGACGAGTCCTTCACCGCGAGCCGGCTGTTCTTCTTGAGGCCGCGCTCGAGCGACAGCATGAGCTGCTCGGCCTGTCCCTCGGGCACGCCGGCGTGGGGGAGGAGGAAGGCGGTCACGGCCACGGCGGGCGGCGGGGTCGGCGCGTCGGCGACCGCCGGCGCCGGCAGCACCGCCGGCCACGCCAGGGCGAGGACCAGGCACGACGCGAGGACGCGCCGCGGGAAGCTCATCGGGCGCGCTCCAGCCGCTTGACCAGGTCGGCGAGGTGCGGGTCGCGGGCCAGGAGATCGACGAGCGAGGCCCGCAGCCGGGCGCGGACCGCCTCGGGCGCCTGGGCGCCGATACGCCGCGAGACGGTGTCCTCGACGAGCCGATCGACCGCCTGCTCGGGCGTGATGCGGCCGGCGCGGAGGTCGGCGGCCACGCTGCGCACCGGGTCGGCGGCCGCCGCGGCGTCGGCCCGGGCCGCGCCTTCCGGTCCGCGCGCTTCCAGGGCCGCCGCGCCTTCGGGGCCGGTGGTGCCCTCGAGGTGCCTGGAGAAGGCCTCCGCCGCGCCCTCGGCCTTGCCCGGCTTCGTGGCCGGGGTCTCGTCGGGCGGCGGCGGGAGTGGGCCCGATCCGCTGATCTTCATGGTCATCTCCACCAGCCTACCACCGGAGACGAGGTTCTGCAGCCCCCGCCAGCGGCCGGAGGCCGCGCGGCCCCGCCTACGGCCGGATGTTGCTAATGGCTGCCTTCGCGGTGTCGTGGCGCGCCTTGAGCACGTTCGACGCGGTGGTGAAGCGCCGGTTCTCCTGCTGCGTCTGCTCCTGCAGCGCCAGCATCTCCAGGTTCATGTCGCGGCTCTGCTGCTGCAGCTCCTTCATCTGCGCCATCAGGTCGCCGTCCGCGCCCGCGCCCGAGCCGGAGAAGGCGGTGGCGCCGGTGCCGCCGGCGGCGCCTCCGGCCGCCGCGCCGGCTCCGGCGACGGCCGCCGGCACGCGGACCGCGCTCATGAGCAGCGGTGCACCCACGCCAGCGGCCGCGGCCGCGCCCTGCAGCACGACGCCGAGGCCGTTCTTCAGGACCTCGCCGAACGTGGGCCCGCGCACCGCGGTCCGGGTGCGCGTCGGCTCGGGCGGGGGGAGGGGGGTCAGGTTCTCGATCCGGGTCACTGGCATGGGCTGCCTCCGTGTCTGGCTTCAACCCGGTTATCGGCCGCACGGGGCGGGCGGTTTCCTCCGAAAGTGCGCGAGCCGGTCGCGCCGGGCAGGTCGGAGGGGGGTCCGCGACCTTGGAACCCGAGGGGATCCGGCCCTTTTCGGCCAGCGTGGGCCGTCACGCCCGGCGCGTGGCCACGGCGAAGAGCGACATCCCCACGGGCAGCCGGACGCGATCCTCCAGGCGCAGCAGCCAGCTCAGCTGGTCGTAGAGCCGCACCTGCCCGCGCGGCAGCAGCGTCTTGCGGAGCACCCGCGAGTTGAGGAACCAGCCCGGGATCCCGAGCACGTTGGCGAAGGCGAGGTGGACCGCGCGGAAGCCCGTGTCCTCCAGCAGCCGGACCAGGGCCCCCCGCGCGTAGCGGCGGTGGTGACCGAGAGCCCGGTCCAGCGATCCGTAGAGCCAGGGCAGGGCCGGGACGGCGAGCAGGAGGTGCCCGCCCGGAGGCAGGAGCGCGGCGAGGGCGCCGAGGGCGCCACGGTCGTCCTGCACGTGCTCGAGCACGTTGACGCACAGCACCGTGTCCACCCGGTGGCGACGCAGCCGCTCGAGGGGGAGCGCCGCCAGGTCGAGGTGCTCCACGATCACGTTGGCGTGGCCCGCGAACCGCTGGCGCAGGCGGGCCAGCAGCTGCTCGTCGACGTCCGTGGCGACGAGCAGCTCGCGGTCGACCAGGAGCTCGCTGAGGGAGCCGATGCCGGCGCCCACCTCGAGCACGCGGCGCCCGCACCACGGTCGCAGCCGGTCCACGGTCCAGGCGCTGATGCGCGGCATGGCGTCCATCAGCGCCAGGGTCTCCGCGACGGTGGCCGCCGGGTCGCTCATCGCGGGAACAGGTTGTAGCGGAGGATGCACCAGAGCGTGACGAGCCCGTCGCGCCAGTCGATCTTCTTCCCCTCGGCGTAGGTCCGCCCCCAGTAGCTCACCGGGACCTCGTAGATCCGATAGCCCCGGTGTGCCACCCTCGCCGTGAACTCGGGCTCGAAGCCGAAGCCGTCCTCCCGGAGCCCGAGGTCGCGCACCACCTCGACCCGGAACGCCTTGTACCCGGTCTCGATGTCGGTGAGGTTGAGGTTGGTGAACACGTTGGAGAGCGTGGTCAGGAACTTGTTGCCGACGGAGTGCCAGTAGAGCAGCACGCGCCGGGGCCCGGCGCTGAAGCGCGATCCATAGACGACGTCCGCCTGGTCGGTGAGGATCGGCTCGAGCAGGCGCGGGTAGTCGCGCGGATCGTACTCGAGGTCCGCGTCCTGGATCAGCGCGATCTCGCCGCGCATGGCCGCGAAGCCGCGCCGCAGCGCCGCCCCTTTCCCGCGGTTGCGCTCGAGCGAGACCACCCTGACCCCCAGCGGCTCCAGCTGCTCGTGCAGGATCTCGCGCGTGCCGTCGGTCGATCCGTCGTCGACCACGATCACCTCCTTGCGGATCGGCGATTGGAGCACGCGCTCCACGCACGCGACGATGGTCTGTGCCTCGTTGTAGACGGGGATGATGACGGATACGAGCGGGCTCTCCGACACGTCGCGATCTTTGCACAGGCCCTCCCGAGGAGCAACCGACCGGCCGGTGGACCCTCTACGGCCCGCGGTGACGCCGGCTGATGGGGTCGCAAGTCGTCGCGCGCGCCGGTCGTGGTAGGCCGCGAGGTACACGGCCCCCTACCCGTCAGACGAGGCGGGGGAGGAGAGGTCATGCTCGTTTGCGGCGGGGCTATCGGTCAGCTACTCGCTGACGCGCCAGCTAGCGGCTGAACTCGGAGCTGATGTGGCCCCGTTCTGGTTCGGGAAGGATCTGCTGTTCAAGCGCCTGGTCCTGCTGGGGTTCACGGCGGCGATCGCGATCCGCCTCTAGCCCGCGAGCACTAGCCCGAGTTTACCAAGTTACGGACGCTCTGAGCAAAAAGCACCTGTACTGGCCGGTGGTTGCGGGCCCCGGGGCGATGACCTAATTGGGTTGTATCGAGGAGTTGCGATGCACGACGATGCTGCCCCTGGGGCGATGTCGTCGCAAGTTTTTGGCCGCGAGGTGGTTGATAGGTCATACGCAAGATCACGTGCCAACAGCGTGCCATTGTTGCGGTTTCTGGCTTGCGGTCTCGCTAACTTGGTAAACTCGGGCTAGCGGGCAGCCTGGCAGCAGCGGAACCCCAGGTCGCCGTACGACAGCGCAGCCTCGATCTCCCACCCGCCCTCGCAGGCGAGGTCGAAGTCGGTGCTTGTGAAACCCCCGCTACTCGACATGCACCGTGCACAAGCAGTTTTGCGCTTGAAACGCCCGGCGAGGCCGTGCGATCCTCGCATGGTAGAGCGTTTCCCGCGGGGCGACGTGCTCCACCGGGCTGACGCTCCCGAAGTCGGAGGCGAGCATGAGAGGGATCAGGGGCGTCTCTTCATGTCGGGCTTGGTCATTGGTGTCCGCGGTCGGGGTCTTCTTGCTCGTCCTCATTTCCGCGCGGGCCGACGCCGACTATCCCGCGGCCGGAAAGTGCGCCCTACGGGTGCCAATTCAGAAGCTTTACGAGCAGTTCGAGGTGCAAGTCAACACTCATGTATACAACGTATGCCACGGCGGGTCAGGCCCCTACGAGGGCTGTTGGTTCTGGACTCTGGGTGGCGGATACAGCGTCTCTCTCGGCTCGGCCCCGAATACGTCCAAAGACGATGTGATCGACCTGCACGAGACGATCTACTACCCGATCGTCTCGAACGGCACGGCCCGTACCAAGTTGGTCTTCTACACCCCAGCGACGGACGTCCCCGACGACCTGCTGTGCCCGGACGACGCGGGGAACTTCATCGTGCCCGACTTGCCGAACGTGTTCGTGAAGAGCCTGGACGTCGGTCTCCCCCCCGAGGTGGCAAGAAGCGGCGGTCTTGTGTGGGGCCCGCTATGGGCGATGGAGATGGATGCGCTCGTGGACCCTGAGAAGCATAGGTGTGAGGCTCAGGTCCAAGCGCAGCAGCAACTGGACGATGCGCTCAACAGCGCCGGGCCGTCGGTCCCCACGCGGGCCCTGATCCTCGCTGCCGGCGGCACCCTGGTCGATGAGCACTATGTGTATCTCCAGTTCCTGCCCAGCTCCGGCGGCCTGGATTTCGTCGACATCGTCCACTCAGCCTTGTTGGGAAACGCCAACGCGCAGGCCCTCGGGGTCCAGATCATCTGCGTCCCGGACCAGCAGTGTTCGGTCCCGTGCTGGAGCGACTGGCAGTGCCGCGGTCATGGCGGTGCCTCTGTGTGCATGCGGGGGCAATGCTCTCCGGTTGACTCCGACGGCGATTTCATCCCGGACGCTTGCGATAACTGCCCCTTGGTGTTCAATCACGCGCAGCGTGATGTCGACGGCGACAGCGTTGGCGATGCTTGCGACAACTGCCAGAGTGTCGCGAACCGCGACCAGGCCGATCGCGATGGCGACGGGGTGGGCGACGTCTGCGACAACTGCCCGCTCTACTGGAACCCGCGCCTGACGGACGCCGACGGGAACCTCTACCAGGAGGACGCCGACGGCGACGACGTAGGCGACATCTGCGACACTGCCCGCGATGTGGCCAACCCCGCCGTGCGCCCCTGGCGGGTGCTCTACAAGCTCGGGGACCTCGACGCACCATCGCTGGTCGAGCCTGCGCAGCCGGTCTGCGACTGGCGCTACCAGCACTTCATTGGGAAGACCGGATTCGACCTGACTAGCATCGGGGACATCACGGACCCGAACAACGGGCCCGTGGCGGACATCACCAGGTACGGGGCCGGCATGGCCTGTGGCTTCGTCGAGGACACGGTCACTCCAGACGCCAACGGCGTCTCGCTCGACTACAAGCCGGTCTTCGACCGCTACGACACAACGATCACCGACGGCAGCCCAGGGCCCACTCGTGTGCCAAACTGGGGCGTGGTCCAGCCTTTCTACTGCTCGTGCGCCGGGACGACAGACGAGGCACGCTGTGTGGCCTTGCAGTGCAAGCAGAACGCAACCGCCGACTTCGACTGGACGCTCATGTCGGGTTGGCTCGGAGCGCAGTGGTCGGCGACCGATCCCTCCACCGGGAACGTCACCACGTGCACGTCCAGGACCGCCGGTCCGGGCGCCTGGTCGACGACCAGCTTCTGCAACGAGTGGCTGCCGGCGAATGTCGCCTGGCCCGCCCGTTACGAGATCAACCTCAGTGTGGGGAGCCGCACGGGGTACAAGACCCCAACGGGCGATGCCGACCCGAGGGCCTACGCCGAGGCTTGGCGTGCCGCCTGGGCGAACTACTGGACCAAGGACGCCACCGCGGGTTGGCCAGCCGTCCAGTTCCCGCACGCCGGCCGTTTTCACTGGGAGTGGTGGCACGATCTCTTCACCACCGATACCCCCGACACGCTCTTCCAGCGCCAGCAGTACTACGACACCCACGACGGCAAGCTGGCCTTCGACCCGTTCGGGAAGCCCTTCTACCACTTTGACAACTTCCCCCAGTCGGAGGCGAAGCCCATCGTGTACCTCCGCACGACCTGGTGGCCGAGTGTCTGGGCGAGCCGGGACGAGCACAGCTACTCGCGGAAGCTGGACTTCGCGGACTTGTTCCATTCCCCCGGGTCAACGTGGATCCCGCCGCTCGCCACCTGCGAGCCGGGCTGTACTCCTTGGAGATGGATACCGTCCTGGAATCCGGCCCCGAACGTCGCACGGGTTGGCGCCGATCCTGTGCCCGTCATGGCGGTGGCGCTTGACCGCAGCGCGCTCGTGCTCAACAGCGACCTCGCGTGGAACAGCGCGACGCCCACGGCGGCCACGGGTGGGCTCGCGTTGCTCACGCTCGATCCGTCCAACGGCATGGCGGTCGACGTCAGGCCGAGCGTCATGGCGGCGGGCTCCGAGCCCTTTGACACGGCCGAGCCCGCGCTGACGCGGCTCGTCTCCGCGGTGGGCGCGGCCGAGTTCTGGGTTTCGGCGGCTGGCGATCGGACGG
>JACRCY010000162.1 GCA_016218785.1 Deltaproteobacteria bacterium | reverse complement strand
GCAGCGGCTGCGGTTCAAGGTGCTCAAGTTCGAGGGCGCCCGCAACATCGTGCTCAGCCGCAAGTCGATCCTCACCGAGGAGAACGCCTCCAAGGCGACCGAGATCAAGGACCGGCTCGCCGCCGGCACCATGATGAAGGGCCGCGTCACCTCGCTGGTCGACTACGGCGCCTTCGTCGACCTGGGCGGCGTCACGGGGCTGGTGCACATCTCCGAGCTGTCGCACGGCCGCGTGGCTCACCCCAAAGACGTGCTCAAGGTCGGGCAGGAAGTGGAGGTCATCATCCTCCAGGTCGAGCACCCCGAGGGGCGCAAGGAGGCCAAGGTCTCACTCTCGATCAAGGCGGTCAGCGAGGACCCGTGGGCGCGGGCCGCGGCGCTGCAGCCCGGCACCATGATCCATGGCAAGGTCATGCGCCTGAAGAGCTTCGGCGCGTTCGTCGAGCTGTGGCCGGGCGTGGACGCCCTCATCCACAACTCGAACCTCGCCGATCCGCCGCCCACCGAGGCCGGCCAGGTGGTGCAGCCAGGCCAGGAGGTCGACGCCACGGTCATCTCCGTGGACGTGGAGAAGAAGCGCATCGGCCTCTCCCTCTGCGGCATGCGCGAGCCGGTCGCGCTCCCCGAGGGAGGCGCCGACGGCGCAGCCGGGCGCGGTCCGCTTGGGCCGCGGACGGGGCGTCCGCCACGTGCGCCACGGCCCGGCGGCGGGCTCGAGGTCGGCCAGATCCTGCAGACCAGCGTCGAGAAGGTGGAGCAGTTCGGCATCTTCGTGAAGCTCCCCGGCGGCGGCCGCGGCCTGATCCCGAACGCCGAGATGGGCACCCCCCGCGGGACCGACCACAAGAAGCAGTACCCCGAGGGCACCGAGATCAAGGCGCAGGTCGTCGAGATCGGCGAGCGGGGCCGCATCCGGCTGTCGAAGAAGGCGGCCGAGAACGCCGAGGAGCGCGCCGCCTTCTCCGGCTACATGGCCGAGCAGAAGGAGAACGCGACGCTCGGCACGCTCGCCGATCTGATCCGCAAGAAGGCCGACGAGCGGAAGCGGTAGTCGGCCTCGCCGCCGCGCTCGCCACGCGCTCACTCCGCCGCTCCGCGGCTGGCGCAGGTCACTTGACCCGCCGGCGCTTCCCCTCCATCATCGATCGAGGGCGCCTCCGCGGCGCGGACGTGCGATGATGCGACCCGAGGCTCAGGTCTTGCTGCTCAGCGCCGATGAGTTCTACCGCCGATTCGTCAAGCAGCGCGTGGAGCTGTGGAGCGGAAGGGTGGTGCCGATGACGCCGGTATCGAGTCTCCACGCCCGCACCGCCGTGGAGGTGGCGTTCTGTCTGCGGCAGTTCGTCGGCTCCGACGGCGAACGAGGCCGGGTGCTCGTCGAAGCGGGCTTCCTCGTCGCGAGCAATCCCGATCTGGTGCTCGCTCCTGACGTGGCGGTCGTGCGGCCCGGACGCGACCTGCCGGCGCGCGGCTGGGTCCCTGGGGCGCCCGACCTCGCCGTCGAGGTGATCTCGCCGGACGACCAATGGCGCGACGTCCAGCGCAAGGTGGCTCGCTACCTCGAAGGCGGCACGGACCTTGTCTGGGTCGCGGATCCGGAGCAACGGCTGCTGCACGTGTTCCGCCCCGACCAACCGCCGCTGACCCTGACCGCGGCCGAGAGCGTCACCGGCGACCCGGTCCTCGCGGGCCTGAGCTTGCCCGTGGCCGCGCTCTTCCCCGCGCCGTAGCGTCTCCCCGTCGCCACGCCCGGATCAACGCAGCCCCGCCACGTCCTCGAGCACACGCTCGAGCGCGACCGCCCGCACGCGGGCTCCCAGCGGGAAGGTCCGCGCGCCCGGGTGCACGACGTCGAGCGAGTCGAGCCGGAGGTCGGCGAGCGCGACGTGCATGGAGCGCGTCATCGCGGGCGTGCTGGTCCGCTTGAACTCAAAGCCGAGGCGGCGCTGGCCCCGCACCACGAGCAGGTCGAGCTCGGCGCCACCGTGGGAGGCCCAGAAGAAGCACTCCTCGGGCAGCGCGCCCAGGCGGTCGACGACCGTCTCGAGCGCGAACCCCTCGAACGAGGCCCCCAGCTTGGGGTGCGACTCGATCTCGCGCTGGGTCCGGAGCCCGAGCAGAGCATGCAGGAGGCCGCTGTCGCGCACGTAGACCTTGGGCGCCTTGACCTGCCGCTTCGCCAGATTCTCGTGCCAGGCCGGCAGCTGACGGACCATGAAGGTGGCCGAGAGGACGTCCAGGTAGCGCTGGATGGTGGTGTGAGCGACGCCGAAGGAGCTGGCGAACTCGGCGCCGTTCCAGATCTGCCCATGCCAGTGCGCCAGCATCAGCCAGAAGCGTCGCAGCGTCGGCGCCGGCGGCCGCAGTCCGAGGGCCGGGATGTCGCGCGCGAGGAAGGTGCCGATCAGCTCGCGCCGCCACCGCAGGCTCTCGGCCTCGGACGGCGCGAGAAGAGCGCGCGGAAACCCCCCGCGGCGCCAGAGGGCCTCCGCGCGCGCGGCCCCCACCTCCCCCACGGAGAACCCGCCCAGCTCGTGATACGCGATCCTGCCGGCCAGGCTCTCGGAGCTCTGCTGGAGCAGGTCGGGCGAGGCGCTGCCGAGCACCAGGAAGCGCCGCCCCGCCCGCGCCTCGTCCACCAGCACACGGAGCACTGGAAACAGCCCCGGGCGGCGTTGCACCTCGTCCACCACCACGAGCCCCCGCAGCCGTCGGAGCGCGAGCAGCGGCTCGGCGAGCAGCGCCGCGTCGTCGGGGTTCTCCAGGTCGAGGTAGGTGACCTGACCCCGGTGGGCGGCGACGAGCTGCCGCGCCAGGGTGGTCTTGCCCACCTGGCGGGCGCCGAGGATCGCCACGACCGGGAACTGGCGCAGCAGGCGCCGCAGCTCGCCCAGGTGTCCGGGGCGCTCGATCACGCGGATCATACTACCATGAAATCTGAGCGGTAGGCGCTCAGATTTCAAGGATCGCCACACGGCGTGGCTCCAGACGACCGCGGCGTATGACGCCCGACCCCACGGGCCCGGACGCGCCCTTCGTCGAGCAGCCACCCCGCCTCGCGTAGGCCAGCTGCGGTCCGGCGCACCCCTGTCCGCGGCCCCCTCACCGTCGCTGCCGACGCCTCCGCGCGCGTCCGAAGTTGAGTCCTGATCACCGGCCATCAGTCGACACGTCAGGAGCGGCGCTACTCGCGCAGGCCCGCGAAGATGCAGCTCGCTTCGCCTACGCGCATCTGCTGGCCGCGCGTGCGCCAGGGGACTCGGACCGCGTTGCCGTGGCCCCCGTCGAGCCCGGTCCGGGGCGCAGTCCGGTCGGACCGGCGCGGCGGCGGCGACCCGGGCGGGTGACACCTATCCTCGTCCGAACACGCGACTCCACAGCGAGGGCTTCCTCCAGCTGCCGGCCGGTCGGTCCGCGTGGATGCCGAGGAAGCCGCAGACGCGATGCATCGGGGCCGTCGACGAAGGATGCATCCAGTCCATCACGGTGGCTGGATCCCCGGCCGCCTTGGCCGCCTCGTAGCGAGCCAGGTCTTCGTCCGACAGGTCGTCCCAGAGCATGTCCGGCCAGCGGCCGCTGTCGTCGGTCTTGGTGCTTCCGGCCTCGTCGAAGAAGTAGGCGCGCTCCCAGGGTTGCGCGGTGCCCTCGACCTGCAGCCATCCGCCGCTGTCACGGGAGTAAGCGAGCCTCCGAACCGCGGGTCCGCTGCTGAAGGCGTGTAGCTCGTGGACGTCAGCGTTCGTCTGCACGACGAAGCCGAGGCTCGTCGTACCAAGATCTCGGGACAGCGCCTCGGCCAGACGAACAGAAGCTTGGAAGTCGAAGCCGGCGTCGCATTCGATGAGCGCGTACTTGGGCACATCGGCAATGGTCGCCTGCACGCCGTGGTTCCGCGCGATTTCCCAGAAGTCGGCCCGCCCGGCGGTTTCGACAACTGCCGCCACCCACGTGCTCATGAGGCACGCCCCGGTTCTGGGAGGCCGGCCTCAACCTCGGTCCGCCCGTTGTCGCCTGCAATCTCGCGTACGTCGGCCCACGGGCGTCTCCCTGGGCGTGACTTGGTCGGTCGAGCTGGCTCGGCCAGCTTCGCCCGCATGAGCTCGGGCACTCGCGGCGCCGCTCCTTCGAGCGCCTCGAGCATGCTCGCGACGTCCAGTTCGTCAGCAGCCGGCTTCATGGCGTCGCCGTCGCCGTGCTCCGCGGACCTTCGGTGCGGTAGCGCTTCACGCGGGACAGGAAACCGACGTCGGTCAGGGGGTCGGCCACGTCCGCGGGAGCGTGATCGCCAGCTTCGAGCATCGTCTTCACGCCGCTGAGCTCGTCGAGGATGTGGCGCCGGCACGCTTCCGGTCGGAAGGCGCGGTGTCGAATGAACGCCGGCACGACGGGCAGGAGCAGCGGCGAGAGATCGAAGTAGAGGACCTCGTGCACGCGCGTGCCGCCTTCGAACGGCTCGAAGTCGAAGTCGGTACCGATCCAGATCCAAGGGAACAGCGCGAAGCGCGCGCGCCAGGCGAAGCGCCGCCCGGGCTCGTAGCGCGCGACCCGGCCGACGTGGCGCAGGTAGAAGCCATCCACGATCTCCTCGATGCAGAACACGGAGCCCACCACCCCGGGCCGGATGTCGAGGGGCTCGGCGCGCAGGTGATAGTCGAAGTGCCAGCGGTGGTACTCGGCCCCGCGGGCGATGAAGTTGAAGACCGGGTCCACGGCCTTCCGGATGACGACCTCGTTCTCGGCCCAGTCAAGGCGCATCGCGAAGCTCCTTGGTCGCGGGGCGCCCCAGCACGCCGTACAGCTCGAACCGCGCCAGCTCGGCCGCGAGGCGGTCGAGGCCGGCGTCGGCTCGGTCGCCGCGCAGCACCCAGCTCTCCGCCACGCTCTCGATCATGCCAACCACCGCGTTCGAGATCACGTCGGGGTCGAGGGGCCTCACCACTACTCCCAGGCGCTGCGCCAGCTCGAGGTCGCGGCGCGCCCGCTCCGCGAACGACGCGTAGATCTCCTCGCGTCGCTTCCGGCAGGCCTCGTCGAACACCGCTTCCTGCAGGAAGAGGCGCGCCAGCGCCTCGTGCTCGCGCACCGCCCGCAGGAACGTGCGATAGGCGGCAACGAGCAGCGCTTCCACCGCGACCGGATGCACTGCGGGAAGCGGAGCTGGTTCCGGCTCGAGCGGTGCGAACGAGCGCTCGACCAGGCGCCTGAAGTCGTCGAGCAGATGCAGGAACGCCGCCTGCTTGCTCTCGAAGTAGAGGTAGAACGTGCCCTTCGCGGTGCCGGCCTCGGCCGCGATCTCGTCCACGGTCGCGGCGCGATAGCCGAGCCGTCCGAACACGCGGAGGGCCGCGGATTCCATCTCTCCGCGGCGGACCTCGGGGTGGAGCCGGCGCCGGACCCTGTGCGTGGCGATCATGCGCTCCTTCGAGCAAGTAACTGACTGGACAGTCATTAGCTCTTTTCCCAATGCTTGTCAAGGGCGCAACCTGGACTACCTCACGCGCTTCGTGGCGCGGCTCATGGACAAGGTGGCCGCGACACCTCGCCTGTCGATCGTGACCCGGGAGACGGTCGAGATCGAGTTCGTGGGCAGCCGCGTCTTGACGTCTACCAAGACGCGCGCCGACACGTGCTTCTCGAAGTGGTGCCCCTACCAGCTGTGGACCTTCAAGCCCGCCAAGTTCATCGGCGGCTAGGAGCCCATGCGCCGGAAGCGTCAGCGCCGCGGCGGCCGCGGGGGCGCGGCGGCCGTTGGGCGCGGCGCGCGGGCACCGGGCTGCGAGGCGGGCACGGGCACCAGGCGGTGCTCGAAGAGCGCGCCGCCGTCGGGGAGCTTGGTCGCCGCCAGCTCGCGGTCGTGCCAGCGCCAGCGCCAGCGATTCTCGCCGG
>JACRCY010000155.1 GCA_016218785.1 Deltaproteobacteria bacterium | reverse complement strand
CCGCCGGGGCCGGCCGCCGGCCTGGCGCCCGCCGATGGCAAGAAGCTCGCCATCGAGAAGTTCGCGGACGGCGCGATCACGTGCCTGAAGTTCTCGGGCACCATCGACGAGCAGTTCAGCGGCAAGGCGGTCGCGGCCACCGTCAAGCCCGGCACGTTGATCCTCGACCTCGCGGACGTCACCAAGATCAGCTCCTTCGGCATCCGCGAGTGGGTCGACTTCATGAACCAGGTCGGCCAGAAAGTGGAACAGCTCTTCCTGATCGAGCTGGCGCCGAAGATCGTCGACCAGCTCAACATGGTCGCCAACTTCGCGGGCAAGGGGCGGGTGGTGAGCTTCTACGCCCCGTACCGCTGCGACTACTGCGACGACGACCGTAGGCGGCTCCTGCAGTTCGAGACCGACTACGAGGCGATCAAGAACATGAAGCCGCCGGTCCGCCCGTGCGAGGCCTGCGGCAACCCCGAGTACTTCGACGAGGACCCGACCTCGTTCTTCTCGTTCCTGGCGCAGCAGCAGCAGTTCGAGCTGGACCCCACGGTCGCGACCTTCCTCTCGGCCAAGATGAACTACGCCGTCGCCGAGGGGCGCAAGATCAAGATCGAGAAGCAGATCGAGGGGCGCGCCACCTACGTCAAGCTGATCGGCGACCTCGACGGCTCGTTCCCGCGCGACAAGCTCGCGGAAGGGCTCGAGGGCGACGTCATCTTCGACCTCACCTCCGTCGGCAAGATCGACCCGGCCGGTGCCGCCGAGTGGCGCCTGCTCATGGCGGTCATCCGCGCCGCCACCGACCGCATCTTCCTCGTCGGGTGCCCGCCGGTCTTCATCGAGCGGCTCACGCAGGAGGAGGACCTCGGCGGCAAGGCGCAGGTGCTCAGCTTCGCCATGCCCTACACCTGCTCCAAGTGCGCCACCACCGCGTCGCAGGTCGTGGACGTGGAGCAGCACTTCGACGTGCTCAAGTTCGCCACGCCGCCCGAGCTGAAGTGCCTCGACTGCAACGGCGACACCGCCTGCGCGGCGTCCGACGCGCTGCTGGCCCACCTGGCCACGCTCCCCAAGCCGGCGCCCGACCCGCAGGTGCGCAAGTTCATCAAGGCGGCGCAGGAGCGCAAGCCCGAGAAGCCCAAGGTCGCGACCGACGTGGCCATGGCGCAGTCCCGCAGCCAGACGCTGATGATGGCGCTGGTCGGCCTCGCCGCCCTGATCGTGATCTCCATCGCCGCGGTGGCCATCGTGAAGATGGGCAAGGAGGGCCCCACCACGGAGGATTATCTCGACCCCAAGAAGAGCAAGATCGTCGAGGTCTCCACCGACAAGCCGCCCGCCTGGGTCGACAAGACCGTCGAGCGCGCCGGCGGGAACGTGCTGTTCGTGGGGCGCTCGAGCTACGTGGCCGAGCGGCAGGCCGGGTTCGACGAGGCCGAGAACGCGGCCATCGAGAACATCGCGCAGCAGATCTCGACCATGCTGGTGCGCAACGGCAAGTGGCTCGACCACGTGCAGCCGCAGTTCCGGCAGCACCGCGACCAGGCCATGGGCGCGCTGGAGCGCCTCGCGACCTCGGAGCGGCCCGACCCGGCGCAGCTGGAGGCCGCCAAGAAGGCGGTGCGCGAGGGGCGCCGCCGCGTGGCCTCGACCTTCAAGCGGACCGCCGCGAGCCTGCTGCCGGCGCAGAAGTCCGATTACTACTGGCAGAAGTTCTCGACCACCGCCGGCGTGCGCTACCGCGTGGCCGTGCTCTACAGCCTCCCCAACCCGGTCTTCGAGAAGATGGTCGAGACCTACAGCGGCAGCGGCGGCGAGATGGGGGTCAGCGTCGTGACCTTCTTCCCCTCCCTCGGCTGGCGCTACGAGCTCGAGGACGGCGCCATCGTCACCAACCTGAAGCCCGACTCGGCCATGCGCCTGGTCGGCATCGCCCCGGGCGACATCATCACCGCCGTGGACGACATCCCGATCAAGGACGCCAACGGGTTCCAGAAGACCGTCCAGGTCCGCTACCAGATCGCCTGCAAGGACGGCGCCGACATGGTCTGGAAGGCGAAGCGCGGCGACGGCCCCATCGTCGACATGCGGGCCCGCATCCCCGCCGGCTGCGGCCAGGTGGCCAAGCGGCCGCCGCGGGTCTATCAGCCCGGCCCCGGCGGCTACACGCCGCCGGTCAAGGCGCCCTCCAAGGGCGGGCGCAACATCTGGGAAGAGAACATCCGGGAGTAGATCATGGCCATGCGCTCCGGGCTGGTGGTCTGCCTCCTCGTCCTCGGGTCGAGCGGGCGCGCGGTCGCCGACGCGCGCACCGCCGAGATCCTGATGGGCGAGTGCCAGAAGCACTTCAACGCCATGGAGTACGAGCTGGCCGCCTCGAAGTGCGAGGCGGCGCTCAGGGCCGATGCCACCGTGGTCGGCGCCATGCGCTACCTCGCCGTCATCAACCGGGCCTTAGGCAAGAAGACCGGCGAGCCGCGCCACTACCAGCAGTGCATCGCCTGGGCCGAGATGTACCTGCGCGAGCGCCCGACCGGCAAGTTCACCGACCGCATGCGCGACGAGATCAACGCCTGCCGCAAGGCCTTGGGCCAGCGCGAGCTGCCCAAGATCGACACGCAGGGCCAGACCGGCGCGCTCGTGATCACCTGCGACGTCGACGGCGCCACGGTCACCATCGACGACCTCAAGCGCGGCGGCACCCCCATGAACCCGGTGCAGGTGACGCCCGGCCGCCACACCGTCACGGTCTACAAGTACGGCTACCTCCCCTTCACCACCACCGTCGACGTGGTCACCAAGCAGATCCACGAGGTCAAGGTCGCACTGGTGCGCGACCCCAACGCCCCGCTGGAGCCCGCCTCGCGGCCGGTCGGCCCGGGCGAGCCGAGCATCGAGCGCGGCGTGGTGCGGGTCGAGTGCGCGCAGTCGCCCATCCGGGTGTTCGTCGACGGCAAGAGCCAGACCCTCACCGCCGACGGGAGCTTCGACTACGAGCCCGGCATCCACGTGGTGCGGGTGGAGGCGGACGGGTACGACACCTGGGAGCGGCGGGTCGCGGTGGTGCGCGGCCAGATCCGCGACGTGAAGGTGAAGCTGCGGCCCTTCGCGGCGCGGACCACCGCGCGCAAGTGGGCGTGGACCCTGACCGCGGTCGCGGCGGCCACCGCCGCCTCCGGCGTCACCTGCGGGCTCCTCGAGAACCGCAGCTTCAACCGGGCCGAGGACCTCTACCAGCAGGGGCGGCGGGGGCTGCAGGTGCCCGACCTGCGCCAGAAGATCGGTGATGCCAAGACCCAAGGGGACCGCTACAAGATCATCAGCTCGGTCTCCATCGCCGTGTCCCTGACCGCGCTCGCCGGCGCGGTCTTCTTCTGGATCCGCGAGCACGGCGACGAGCGGCCGGCGGGCGAGCCGCCGGCGCTGGCGCTCCAGCCGACGCTCTGGCCCGGCGGCGCGGGCCTGGTCTTCGCGCGGGGGTTCGGCCGATGAGGCGACTTCTGCGCCTCCTCGGCCTCGCGGCGGCGCTCGCCCTCGGCGCGGCCGTCCTCGGGTGCCCGTTCTTCCACGGCTCCTACCCGCCCTCGACCAACGAGTGCTCCAAGAGCAGCGACTGCCTCATGGGCGAGACGTGCGGCGACGCGGGCACCTGCACGCCGGCGCCGGCGACGGACGCGGGCACGGATGACGGCGGTCCGACCGACGGAGGCAGCCATGCGGGCTGACCGGACCTGCGGGCGCCTGCTCGCGCTCGGCGTCGCGCTCCTCGCCCTCGGGCCGGCGCGGGACGCCCTCGCCGCCGGCTTCGGCCGGCCCAACATCGTGGGCGCGCCGGCCATCGGCATGGGCGGCGCGTTCGCGGCCATCGCGGACGATCCCTCCGCGATCCGCCACAACCCGGCCGGCATCTCGCTCATCCCGCAGACCAGCTTCCTCCTCGACGTGGGCCTGGTGATCCCCGACCGGCAGTACCAGCCGCCCGACTGCAGCGTCACCGGGCCCGACCTGGAGGCGTGCCCGGCCGGGGCGACCACGCGTCGCCTCGAGCGCGAGATGATGACGCCGACCCTGATGCCGGCCCTGGCCTTCTCGACGCGCTTCGGCAAGGCGCACGGCGAGGGGGCCTCCCGCCTGGCGCTCGGCTTCGCGTCCTTCCTGTCGCAGGGCGGCGCCATCGCCTTCAGCGACAAGCTCTCGCGGGGCGACCGCAAGGGGATGCGCAAGACCCAGATCGCGCTCCTGGAGTTCGTCCCGGCGGTGGCCTACCAGGCGAGCGACTTCCTCGCCGTGGGCGCCGGCCTCCGCATCGGCGTCGGCCTCTTCGACCTCGACGCGACCACCATCTGGGACGCCACCGCCCCGCACGGCAAGCTCATCGACGCGCCCGTCAAGGCCTCCACGGTCGGGGTGACGGCCGGGGCCAGCCTCGGGGTCATGGTCCGCCCGACGCGGTGGCTCAACCTCGCCTTCGTCTACCACACCGGCATGAAGGTCCCGGCGAGCGGCTCGCTCGACATCGAGCTGACCCCCGCCATCCACAAGTCGCTCAACGTGGATCTCCCCTTCCCCCAGCAGCTCACCGTCGGCGCGGCGTTCAAGCCGCTCGACCGGCTCCGGCTCGCGGTCCAGCTCGACTGGACCAACTGGGCGAGCTTCCAGCAGCTGCTGCTCAGGTACCCGCCCACGCCCGCCGCGGTCTACCTGAACTTCCAGGACGCCTGGGCCGGCCACGTGGGCGGCGAGTACCTCATCGGCGACTCGATGGTGGCCCGGCTCGGGTACGCCATCGAGACCAACGCCATCCCCGACGTCTCCATGGAGCGCCAGTACGCCGACGGGCTCAAGCACACCATCGGCGCCGGCTTCGGCTACGCCATCACCAAGCGCTTCCGCCTCGACGCGGCGTTCGAGTACCTCTTCTCGCCCACGGCGCGCGAGGTGCCGGTGAGCGGCGCGAGCGTCCCGTCCGGCCTGCAGAACGTGGCCCCCGGTACCTACAAGGGCGCCGTGTACCAGGCGCTGCTGACGGGGCAGTTCCGGTACTAGATTCAGCGCTGCAGCGGGACGATGAAGCCGTAGTAGCGGCCCATCCAGTAGGGGGCGAGGATGTCGGCGCCGCGAGCGGCGGGGGCTGGTACGGGGTGAAGGGCCTGGGCTCATTGCTGCCACACGCGGCGCTCAAGGCGAGCGGCAGGATCGCGAT
>JACRCY010000154.1 GCA_016218785.1 Deltaproteobacteria bacterium | reverse complement strand
GACCGCCTGCTCCGCTCCCTCCGAGACGCCAAGCCATGACGCCCGTGCTCCACGAAAGTCGCCGTCCACACCGATTCCCCTGGTACTATCAAGACTTAAATTGGTCGGATATCACGTCGGCGATGTGCGGAAAGTAGGGTTGAGTGCCATAGGTGCCTGGTCAATTCCGGCAACTTGTAAGCGCCTCGCCTCTGCAATATCGATCGCTTGCGTCGCTGGCGCGCGAAAACGGGGCAGCGCGAATAGCTCCTGGTGAATACATGTTGACGTTGATCGTCGAAGCTGCTATTCAATGACCAGACTCGAGGTTCACTTGCTGCGCGCGACTGCCATACGTCCCCGGTCCTGCTCGCCGGCCATCCGGGCGAGACGGGACCGGTACGTCGGCGCGGGCCCCGCCCTGAGCCTGGCGGGCATTCCCGAGTGCGCCTGCGGGCAAGCGAAAGGCCCGGGCGGCTAGACCTCGAGGGATCGCACCACCATCGAGACGGCCGCCTGGGAGAGTCCCCGGCGGCCGTCGTCGTATGTGCCACACGGTGCCAGGAGGTATGGGTAGCAGCATGGAGCAGGTACACGGGCAGGTAGACCGGTAGCGGAGCCGGGGCGCGCCGCAACCCTGGCTGGTGCGGGTCACCCCAGGGGGTTCGACTCCCTCGCTGCCCACGTCTGCAATCAGGATGTAATGAGAGGTTCAATCGAGCGCCTCCGTGACGCAATGGAACCGTAACCGGCTCCTGAACCGGGAGGTTGCAGGTTCAAAGCCTGCCGGAGGCCCCCGTCGGGCCCTCCGTTCTGTGACAACCGAAGAGCGGTTCGCGGCTCCGGGACCGGGCATCCCCGCCCGGTCCCGGCCACCGGTGGCTCGACGGTCGAGCGGTTGCCCTATGAGCGACAGGCGGGGGTTCGATTCCCTCCCGGTGGACCCGATGCTCCGCCGTCGACCAAGCGGCAGGTCCCCCGGCCTTGACCCGGGCGCGTGCAGGTTCGACTCCTGCCGGCGGAACCAGTCGTCTGGCGGCGGCGCACCACGCACCTGTAGCTCAGCGGCTAGAGCGGGCGCTCGATAGGCGCCGGGTCGGAGGTCCGAGTCCTCCCGGGTGCACTGCATGCTCCAGCGTCACGCCTCGTGATGCGACTGGGTCGCAGCTCGCCTGTCTCGCGAGTGAGAGCGGTTCGACTCCCCTGGCCCGCTCCCTGGCTCCGTTGGATCCGGTGGTCCAGCCGGTCTGCAAAGCCGGCCCTGAGGGGTCCGACTCCCCGCGGAGCCTCCGCCTGCCCCGCGACGCGGCGCCAGCCCGGGCTTCTACCCTGGGCGGTCCGGGTTCGACTCCCGGGCGGGGCTCCGATGCGGGGAGGACCGGTCGTCCGGCCTGGCCTCATGAGCCAGCGCTCGCGAGTTCGACTCTCGCCTCCGCAACCGCTGGAGTGGGGGGGGAGCCGCGGCTACGGCGCGAAGTCGATGCTGGCGCGATCGTCGATGGGGGTCGCGGGCGCGTCCCAGGAGCACACGAGCTGGGCCGGCTGCACGACGGTCGAGGCCGCGGTGAAGTCGTAGGTCGGGCCCGTGCCGGTCGGGACCGTCACGGTCACGGCGCTCGTCTGGCAGGTGAACGCGACCGCGTCGAGACGGATGTTGTCGAGGATGAGGTAGTGGCCCGTCGCGGCGGAGCGCATCGTGAACCGCAGCAGCAGGTTCGGGTTGTGGTTCGCGGTCGGGTCGACCTGCGACAGGTTCGCGCTGAAGGTCGTGAAGGCCCAGCCCCCGCCCCAGCCGCCGTTCTGCGGGAAGACGGTCTGCCACGACGGCGGGCCGCTGGCCGTGCTCAGCTCGACGAGGACCCAGTCGTTGGCGGTGGTGCCGTTCGAGATCAGGTCGAAGCGCAGGATGAGATCGCCGTCCACGGCCGCGGTGTTCAGGGCCGGGCTGCTGGTGAGCGTGAGCGTGCCGTTCTCGGCCAGGAGGTAGTCGTTGCCCAGGAAGGTGCCGCAGACCCCTCCGCTCATGGACCACCCGGGTTGCGGGCCGGGGCAGGTGATGGTGCTGGTGATGAGGTTGCTCCAGGCCGTGCAGGCCGGCTCGTACGCGAAGACGCCGATCGAGTCGAGGTAGATGGCCTCGCCGACCGCGGTGGAGAACAACGTGAAGCGGAGCGCGACGTTCGGGTTCGCGTCCGCGTTCGGCGGGAGCACCACGCAGTAGCGCTGCCAGGCCATGTTGGTGACCGCGCCGAACGGCGGGTTGGAGAACGGCCCCCCGAAGTCCCGGAACAGGGGCGCGTAGGGGCCGCCGGTGCCGGCCGTGCCGTAGGCCAGCGCGAGGGAGCTGCCGTTGCTCGCCGTGTGGGACGCGGCGTTGAAGCAGACGTTCACGCCCGCGAGGCCCGTCGCGTTCACGGCGCGGTTGATCACCCAGGTCTGGCCGTTGCTCGGGCAGGCGCCCCGGTCGGCCTGGAACGCGCGCGCGTCGTGGAGGGCGCCCGCGGCCTGGATCGGGCACCACGTCGAGGTGTCGGTGCAGATCGAGGACGCGTCCCAGTTCCAGCCGTCGAGGCTGCACGGCGGGGGCGGGGCGCCCGAGCCGTCGTCGAAGTCGGTGAAGAACGCCTCGGTGACGCCGCGGAACGGGTCGCACTTGAGGCACGCGGCCTGGTTGGCCGTGGTGCCGCCGCTGAGCGTGATGGTGCACGGGTCGGCCCCGTTGCGCTCGCTCCACTGGGGCGGCATCGAGCACGAGGCGGTCAGCGAGGTGGGCGGAGCGCCGCAGCCGCTCGGGCCGCCGAAGCAGCTCGGTCGACAGAGCTGCGGGGGCGTGCAGCGGCCGTCGTTCGCCAGGTGCAGGCAGTTGCCCGTGTTGAAGTCGCAGGAGTCGTCGGTGCAGGAGAAGGCGTCGGCGCAGTCCTTGGGGGGATTGGAGCACAGCCCCGTCGCGGGGTCGCAAATGCCGACGAGGTGACAGTTGTCGAGCGCGGTGCAGGTGACGACGGACGTCGGCGCGCCGCAGACCCCGCCCTGGCAGGTCTCGCCGAAGGTGCAGGCGCTGCCGTCGTTGCAGGCCGTGCCGTTGTTCTTGGGCGGATTCGAGCACTGGCCGTTGGCGGGGTCGCAGGTGCCGACGTCGTGGCACTGGTCGAGCGCCGTGCAGGTCACGACCGAGGTCGGCGCGCCGCAGACCCCGGCCTGGCACGTCTCGCCGAAGGTGCAGGCGTTGCCGTCGTTGCAGCTGGTGCCGTTGCCCTTGGGGGGGTTCGAGCAGAGGCCGGTGCCGGGGTCACAGGTGCCGGCCACGTGGCACTGGTCCAGCGCCGTGCAGGTGACCGGCTTGCCGCCGGTGCAGAGCCCGCCCTGGCAGGTGTCGGTCTGGGTGCAGGCGTTGCCGTCGGTGCAGCTGGCGCCGTTGTTCTCGGGCGGATTCGAGCAGACGCCGGTGCCGGGGTCACAGGTGCCGGCCACGTGGCACTGGTCGAGCGCCGTGCAGGTCACGGTCGACGTCGGCGAGCCGCAGACCCCGGCCTGGCAGGTCTCGCCGGTCGTGCAGGCGCTGGCGTCGTTGCAGGGCGTGTCGTCCGGCTTGAGGGGGTTCGAGCACAGGCCGGCCGAGACGTTGCAGGTGCCGGCCAGGTGGCACTGGTCGAGCGGGAAGCAGTCCGCATCCGTGCTGCAGGGGCAGTTGGACAGCGCCGGGGTGCACACGCCGGCCTGGCACGTGTCACCGGTGGTACAGGCGCGGCCGTCGTCGCACGTCGTCCCGTTCGTGGCCGGAGGGTTGCTGCAGCCGCCGGTGGCCGGGTGGCAGGTGCCGGCGACGTGGCACTGGTCCAGCGCCGTGCAGGTCACGGTGGTGGTCGGCTGGCCGCACCCGCCGGCCTGGCAGGTCTCGCCGGTGGTGCAGGCGCTGCCATCGTCGCACGACGTGCCGTCCGGCTTGGCGGGGTTCGAGCACACGCCCGTCGCGACGTCGCAGGTGCCGGCCCGGTGGCATTGGTCGAGCGGCACGCAGTCGGCGTCGCGGTCGCAGGCACAGGTGGACGCCGCGGGCGTGCAGACGCCGTCCTGGCAGCTCTCGCCGCCGGTGCAGGTGCGCCCGTCGTCACACGACGTCCCGTCGGGGGCGGCCGGGTTCGTGCACTCGCCCGTCGCCGGCGCGCAGGTGCCGGCGACGTGGCACTGGTCCAGCGCCGTGCAGGCCACCGTGGTGGTCGGCAGGCCGCACCCGCCGTCGTGGCACGTCTCGCCGCTGGTGCAGGCGTCGCCGTCGTCGCAGCTGGTCCCGTCGGCGACCGGCGCGGCCACGCACGGGTCACCGGGCGCCCAATCGTCGCAGACGACGCTCACGCACGGGTCCGGGGACGGGTCGCAGCTGACGGGCGTGCCGGGCACGCACTGGCCGTACTCGCACCACTCCTCGCCGTTGCAGGGCTTGCCGTCGTCACACTCGGCGTTCGTAGTGCAGGCGACGGCAGTGCAGTACCCGCCCGGCCCCGGGTAGCACCCGTACCCCGCGCCGCACCCCTCGGCGCAGGTGACCGCGTGGCACAGGCCGTCCGGGCAGGTGAACTGCTGGCCGCGCCCGCACTCCGCCGGTGCCTGGCACTCGCGCAGGACGCAGTAGGTGCGGTAGCAGACCTCGTCCGGACCGCACTCGTCGTCGGTCGTGCACGTGCGCCCGGTCGGGACGCCGTTCACGTCGAAGGTACAGCCCGCCGCGAGGGCGACGAGGAGCGCGGCACCGACGACGACCCCGAAACGACGCATGGTCCCTCGCACCCGTTCGCGCCCGACGCAGCTCGCCGACTGAACAACCCCGCGCGCAGAAGCCTACCCCAACGATCCTACGCCCACTTGCGTCGCGTAAGCAACGCGGCCGCGCGTGTCGCTGACGCGCGCCAGGGCGCCGGCCCGCCAGCGCGGGCGCCGCCGCCGTCAGCCCTCTTGCGGCCGGATGATGACCTTCAGCGACTCGCGCCCCTCGCGGACGAGCCCGAACCCGCGGGCGATCTCCTGCAGCGGCAGGCGGTGGGTGATCATGTCCTCCACCGCGATCGTCCCGGTCGCGAGCAGCCGGAGGGACTCGGCGAGGTCCGGGGGACCGCAGTAGTACGCGGTCAGGACGCGGATGTCCTGCGTCCAGAACTCGCTCAGGGGCACCGTGACCTGCTGCTCCGGGCCGGGAACGGCGAAGAAGACCACCGCCCCGCCCTTGTCCACGCACCGCCAGGCGTCGGCCACCGCCGTCAGCGCCGAGGTGCAGAGCATGACGACGTCGGCCTTGCCGCCCAGGGCGGCCGGCAGCCGTGCCGGGAGGTCGGCGGCATCCAGGGTGAAGTCCGCGCCGTTCGCCCGGGCCAGCGCGAGCCGCTCCGGGTTGACGTCGGCCACGGCCACGCGGCAGCCGCGGGCCCGCGCCAGCTTGACGTGGAGGAGGCCGGACATGCCGCTGCCCAGGATCAGGGCCGACTGCCCCATCGCGAGCCCGGCCAGGCGCTGCGCCCGGACGACGCAGGCGAGCGGCTCGATGAAGGTGCTCTGGTCGTAGCTCAGGCTCGCCGGGAGCCGGTAGGTGCCGCGCTCCACGATCACTTCGGGCACGAGGATGTACTCGGCAAAAGCCCCCGGCAGCCGGACCTTCACGTGGGGGCAGACGGGGTAGTGCCCCGCGCGGCAGTACTGGCACTCCAGGCAGGGCACCTTGGGCGCGACGCAGACCCGGTCGCCCGGCCGGTAACCGGCGACGACGGCGCCGACCTCGGCCACCTCCGCCCCGACCTCGTGCCCCTGGACGAGCGGGGCCCGGGGCAGCCGGTACCACTCGACGAGGTCGCTGCCGCAGATGCCGCAGGACATGACCCTGACCAGCATCTCCCGGGGCCCCGGCGTCGGCCGCGGAACCTCCTCGATCCGGATGTCCCGGTTGTTGTGCCAGACGGCGACCTTCATGCGGCCGGCCTACCCGCGGGCCTGGCGCTGCAGCGTCCGGTACAGCGCGAAGGCCTGCTGCGGCGTCTGGTTCTCGTGGACCACCGCCCGCACGGCCTGGATCATGGCCACCGGGGCCTCGGACTGGAAGATGTTGCGCCCCATGTCCACGCCGGCGGCGCCCTCCTGCACGGCACGCCAGGCCATGGTCAGCGCGTCGAGCTCCGGGATCTTCTTGCCGCCGGCCATGACGATGGGCACCGGGCACGAGGCGCAGACGGTGTCGAACCCCTGCTCCACGTAGTACGTCTTCACGTACTGGGCGCCCAGCTCGGCGCAGATGCGCGTGGCCAGCCGGAAGTAGCGGGCGTCGCGGGCCATGTCCTTGCCCACGGCCGTCACGCCGAGGGTGGGCAGGCCGTAGCGCAGCCCCAGGTCCACCATGCGCGTCATGTTGATGATCGACTGGCGCTCGAACTCGCCACCCACGAAGACCTGGACGGCCAGGGCGCAGACGTTGAGCCGCAGGCTGTCCTCGATGTCGACCGCGATCTCCTCGTTCGACAGCTCCTTGAGGATGCTCGACCCGCCCGAGACGCGCAGGACGATCGAGGCCGGCGTCGTCGGCGGGATCACGGTGCGCAGGATGCCCCGCGTGAGCATGAGCGAGTCGGCGTAGGGCACGAGCGGCAGGATCGTCAGGTCGATGCGCTCGAGCCCCGTGGTGGTGCCCAGGAAGTAGCCGTGGTCGATGGCCAGCATCACGGTGCGGCCGGACGCGGGGCTGAAGATCCGGCTGAGCCGGTTCTGCATGCCCCAGCCCAGGGCGTTCGCGCCCTTGAGGAAGAAGGCGGCGGACTGCTGGGGGATCTCCGGATGGAAGCTCGTCGATTCCTTGAGGTCGTCGGTGTCGGCCACGGCGGTCTCCTGGCGGGTGAACGGACAGAGAGCTTATCGGAAAACCGCCACGGATGCACCGGGGCCGATCGACGCGGGTGCCGGTCGGAGCGACTCGGGCGCCGCACGGCGCGCTTGCCACCCGCCGCGACGCTTCGTAGATTACGGATCCGCGGGCGTGACTCCGGGCGCCGGCCTCGACATGCCAACCGATCGGCAGCCGTCCGTGCCCCTGGTCTGGAACCCGGCTCGTACCCTGGTCTTCGCCGCCGGGCTCACCGAGTTCGCGCACCCCGCCTTCCCGTCGTTCGACAAGGCGAGCCGGCTCGACGACGCTTTCGTGGCCACCCTGCGGGCGCGCGGCGTCGCCCTCGACCGGTTGCGCATCTTCCTGGACGCGGCGGCGACCCGGCGCACGCTCGAGCACGCCTTCGCCGCGCACGTCGCGCGCGCCGTGGCCAGCGACACGCTCATCTTCTACTTCTGCGGCCACGGGACCCGCGACGACCATGGCAACGGCTACCTCGTGCCCTACGACGGCGGGCGCGCGCACGCGACCCAGTGGGCCGCGCGCGCGATCGTCGACACGGTGGCCACGCGCTTCCGCGGCTTCGCGGTGATCTTCCTCATCGACGCGTGCTACTCGGGGGCCTTCGGCAAGGCGCTGGCGCAACGGCCGCCGAGCGTGCCGTGGGCCTGCCTGACGGCGGCGATGGCCACCCGGCCGACGACGGCCGCGTCCTACTTCTCCGCGAGCCTCATCGACGCCTTCGCGGGCCGGCGCTGGGTCGACCTCGACGGCGACGGCAGCGTGCTCCTCGAGGAGCTGGCGGAGCACATCGCCGACGAGCTGGCGTTCACCGTGGGGCAGCTGTGCAGCTTCGCGGCGAGCGACGATCGCCTGCGGCGCCTGCGCCTGGCGACCGCGACCACGCCCAAGCCGGATCCGGCGATCGGCCGCCGCGTGATCGCGCGCGACCGCTTCGGCGCCTGGGCCAAGGCCCGCATCGAGGACACCCGGGCGGACCGGCTCCTGGTGCACTTCGTCGGCATGAGCCGGACATGGGACGAGTGGGTCGCGCCGGAAGGGGTCCGGGCCTGGGCCCCGGTGCGCTACCGCCCGGGGACGGCGGTCCAGGGGAAGGGCGAGGGCGGCCGGTGGCGACGGGGGACGGTGCTCCGCGAGCTGCGCGGCGTCCATCTGGTGCGCTTCGACCGGAGCGGGACCGAGGAGTGGCTGGCGCCCGAGCGCCTGCGACCGGCGTGACGCGGCACGAGCGACGCTCCGGGCCGCTCCAGGGGTCGCCCGATCGGTCGGGCGGATGGGGTAGCCCTGCGGGGGCATCGCCTGCTACCATGGCGCGATGAGCAGGATGTGGCTGTTGCGGGGGCCGCGCACGGGGGCCGGGGGGCTGGCGCTCGTGGGCGACAGCAAGGCCGGTCGGGTGGACGTCGTTCTCTTCGACCGCGACGCGTGGGCGCTCCTCAGGGTCCCGGAGGAGCCGCCTGCCTACGCGGGGCTCGTGCCAGAGGTGCCGGCGGCCGGCCTCTACATCTCCTCCACCGGGCTCCCGTGCTACCTCGCCGAGGGCCGGGAGGTCCGCGACGCGCGCGCCGTGCTCGCCACGCTCGGCGACGAGGGGCGCGCAGCGCTGGCGCAGGCCGGCGACCCCGACGAGGCGCTGATGCGCCTCCGCCGGGCCTACTGATCACGGTCCAGGCCATGTCCCGGCCCGAGGATCCCGGCGCGTCCGACGCGCTCGAGGCTGCTGCCGGCTCCGGCGGAGCTTTCCACACCGCCATGGCGCACCTCTACCGTGGCGAGATCCACCGCATGACGGTCTGGCGCAGCCGCCTGGACGCCACCAGCCACTGGGCGATGCTGTTGACGGTGGGCATGACCACCTTCACGCTCGGCGCGAGCGGCGTGCCCCACTTCATCCTCCTCCTGGGGCTGGCGCTCAACACCATGTGCATGCTGATCGAGGCGCGCCGCTACCAGCACCTGCACCGGAGCGAGTGGCGCCTCGGCCTCCTCGAGCGGGGGTACTTCGCGCCCTTGCTGGCGAGCCCGGCACCGGAGCCCGATTGGCGGGAGCGGCTGGCCGCGGACCTGCGGCGCCCCTGCGTCGACCTCGGCCTCTTCGCCGCGGTGCGCATCAGGCTGCGCCGCAACTACCTGATGCTCCTCCTCTTCGTCACCGCCGTCTGGGTCACGAAGGTGTTCATCCACCCGGTCAGCGCCCGGAGCGTCGGCGAGTTCTACTCCCGGCTGGCCGTGGCGGACGTGATCCCGAGCTGGTTCGTGGCCGCGTCGGCGTGCGTGTTCGTGCTGGTCAGCACCGCCCTGGCGCTCGCGCACCGCCCCGACGCGCTCGCCCGGTGCCCCACGGAGCTGCCGCCGTGACCAGCGCCGCGGCAGGCTGACCTCTTCATGTGGCGCCTCCGGGGCATAGGCACCAAGCTGGCCGTGGCGGTCGCCCTCAGCATCGGGCTGGCCGTCACGGCCCTGGCCCTCGCCATCGGCCGCACCGCGCGCGCGCACGTGGCGGAGGAGGGGGAGGCCGACGCGCGCCGTCTGGTCGAGTCGATCTGGCGCACCACCCGCTCGGCCATGCTCGACGAGCGTCACTCGCGCATCCACCGCACCATCGACCTGGTCGCCAACCAGGGGGACATCGCAACCATCCAGCTCCTCGACCACCAGGGCATCGTGCGCTACTCGAGCGATCGCCGCATGGAGGGCCGCCGCCGCGAGCCGTCGAGCCCGGGCTGCGGCGATTGTCACGTGAAGCGGCGTCAGGCGGCCACGCCGCCGCCCTGGACCTTCGACGAGTCCGGTCCCCGCGGCCGCACCCTGGGCGTCGTGCGTCCCATCTTCAGCCAGCCCGAGTGCCAGCGCGCGGAGTGCCACCCCACCTCGCAGCGCGTGCTGGGGTTGCTCCACGTATCGGTCTCCCTGGCACGACACGAGGCGACGGTGCTGGCGCTGCGCAACCGGCTCATCGTGTTCGCCGTCCTCTTCACCCTGCTCACGAGCGTCATGGTCTTCCTGCTGGCGGGCCGCCTGGTGAGCCGGCCGGTGACCGAGCTCGTGGAGGGCACGCGCCGCCTGGCCTCCGGCGACCTCGATCACCCGATCACCGTGAGCAGCCACGACGAGATCGGGGAGCTCGCGCGCTCGTTCAACGAGAACACCGAGAGGCTGGTGCGCGCGCAGCGGCAGCTGCTGGAGATGGAGACGCTCGCGTCCTTGGGGCGCCTCGCGGCGGGCGTGGCGCACGAGATCAACAACCCGCTCACCGGCATCCTCTCCTACGCCGAGGGGATGCGCGCCGATCTCGACTCCCGCGCCGCGCAGCAGCGCCACGATCTCGACGCGATCATCGGCGAGACCATCCGCTGCCGCGAGATCGTCCAGCGCCTGCTGGCCTTCGCCCGCCGGCGGCCGGTGGCGACGCAACCGACCGACCTGAACGCCCTGGTGGAGCACGTCACGCGGCTGCTCGAGCGGCAGGCCGCGCTCAGCAAGGTGGCGCTGGTGCAGCGCCTGGGCCCGGATCTTCCCCTCGTGCCACTCGACGTCAACCAGTTCCACCAGGTAATCGTCAACCTGGTGATCAACGCGGCCGAGGCGATGCCCGAGGGCGGCGTCATCACGGTCGAGACTGCCCTGGTCGACAAGACCACCGTGGTCCTGCGCGTGGCCGACACGGGCCCCGGCGTCCCGCCGGAGCTACGCGCGCGGCTCCTGGAGCCCTTCTTCACCACCAAGCCCACGGGCACCGGCCTCGGGCTCGCGGTGGCGTGGGGCATCATCCAGCAGCACCAGGGGCGGCTCTCCTTCACCACCGATCTCGGCCAGGGCACGACCTTCATCATCGAGCTGCCGATCGGGGAGGGCGCCGGTGCGGGAGGCGGCGAGCGACAGCTGACGGCCCGGCCGTGAGCGCGCCGGCGGATGGGCCGCGCGTCCGGCTGGCGCGCGCCACACCGGTGCCAGGCGACGAGAGCTGGGGGCTCAGGCCCCGAAGAAGGTCCGCGTCATGGTCTGCCAGTCGTCCGCGGACAGGACCTCCGGCAGGGTGACGCGCGGCAGCCCTCGCTCCGTGAGCAGGTCCGGCGCGCGACCGGCCAGCAAGTGCTTGAGCTTCTCCACCTCCGCCTCGACCCAGGCCGTCACCGGCTCGCTCTGCACGAGCCGCAGGTAGGGGATGGCGGCTTCGCGGAAGTAGAGCGAGGCCAGCTCGGTGGCCTCGGCCGAGGGAGTGATCGCGCAGACCCAGCCGCGCGTGTAGGGCGCCTTGCTCACGAGCGTCGGGTCGACCATGACGTCGGCGTTGATGGACTCCACCTGGCCCGAGAGGGGGGCGAGCACGCTGGCGGTCCTGCCGTTGGGCAGCCGGAGCTCCATCAGGACCTCGCCGGCCCCCACCTGGGCGCCGGGCTCCCGCGTCGGCTTCACCTCGAGCACGCGGCCGACGAGCCGTCGCGCGAAGTCATCGACGCCGATGCGCAGGTAGCGACTCTGCCGCTCCACCCAGAGATGCCGCGGGTGGTAGTACCGCCCCGCCATCAGCTGGAAGCCGCGCACCTCGAGGGGCGCGGCGCGCCGGACCGGCGAGGCAACGAAGGCCGGATGGGTGCCGCAGACCTCCTCCATCCGCTGATCCACGTCGCAGCGATAGCACTCGTAGGCGTTGGGGCACAGGGCGTTGGGGATCATGCCTAGGCGCGAGTAGCGGCAGTAGCGGGGCGAGCGTTCGGCCTTGATTCGCTCGAGGGTCGTACGCTCCATGTCGATGGCGCCCGTCGGACAGACGAAGCTACACGCGCCGCAGGCCAGGCACTCCAGCGACGGTGACTCGAAGGGAGTGGCGACCTTGCGGGTGACGCCCCGGCCGGCGAAGCCGATGGCCGACACGCCGACGATCTCGGCGCACACGGCGACGCATTGGCCGCACAGGATGCACAGCTCGTTCTTGGGCTTGAGGCGACCCTCCGGGACGCCGAGCCGGGCCGCGAGCTCGTGGAGCACCGGCGCGTTGGGGGAGCGAGCGACCAGGAGCTCGACGATCATGCGCCGCCCCCGCAGGACGCGCTCGCTGGCGGTGCTGACCTCCATGCCCGCCTCGGCCGGCATGGCACACGAGGCCTGGAGCCGGACGCGGCCCCCCTGCGCCACCTCCACCGTGCACAGACGGCAGGCGCCGTAGGGCCGGAGCTCCGGGTGATAGCACAAGGTCGGGATGTCCTGGCCTACCGAGCGCGCGGCCTCGAGCACGGTAGCGCCCTCGGGAACGGTGGCCTTCTTGCCGTCAACGGATAGGGTGGGCATACTGGGCCTCCTCACTGCACACGGATGGCGGCAGGCTTGCACACCTCCAGACAGGCGCCGCACTTGATGCACTTCTCGTCGATGAACTCGGTGGGACGCTTCGCCTCGCCGACGATGGCGCCGCTGGGACACAGCTTGATGCAAGCGCCGCAGTCGTCGCAGAGCGCGTAGTCGATCGAGTAGTGGACCAGGGCCTTGCAGACGGCCGCCGGGCAGCGGTGCTCGCGGATGTGGGCGTCGTATTCGTCACGGAAGTACTGCAGGGTGGTCAGCACCGGGTTCGGGGCGGTGCCGCCGAGCCCGCACAGCGAGAAGTCCTTGGTCGTGGTGGCCAGCTCCTCGAGGAGCGGGAGATCCTCCTCCCGCCCTTCCCCGTTGCAGATGCGCTCCAGGATCTCGAGCATGCGCTCGATGCCCTCCCGGCAGGGGACGCACTTCCCGCACGACTCCTCCCTGAGGAAGTCCAGGAAGTAGCGGGCAACGTCCACCATGCAGGTGCCCTCGTCCATGACGATCATGCCGCCCGAGCCCATGATCGAGCCGGTGCGGTTGAGCTCCTCGTAGTCCACGGGCAGATCGAGGAACCGGTCGGGGATGCAGCCGCCGGAGGGCCCGCCGGTCTGCACGGCCTTGAACTTCTTGCCGCCCAGGATGCCGCCGCCGATGTCGAACACGATCTCGCGCAGCGTGATCCCCATCGGCACTTCCACCAGGCCGGTGTTCTGCACCTTGCCCACCAGGGAGAAGACCTTGGTCCCCTTGCTACTGGGCGTGCCGATGCCCGCGTACCAGGCGCTGCCGCGGGAGACGATCTCCGGGACGTTGGCCCAGGTCTCGACGTTGTTGACGTTGGTGGGCTTGCCCCACAGTCCGCGCTGGGCGGGGAAGGGGGGCCGCTGGTTCGGCTCGCCCATCTTGCCCTCGATGGACTGGAGCAGGGAGGTCTCCTCGCCGCAGACGAAGGCCCCGCCACCGCGCGCCAGGTGGACATCGAAGCTGAAGGCGCTCCCGAAGACCGACCGGCCCAGCAGGCCGGCGGTGCGGGCGTCGGCGATGGCTCGCTCCAGCTTCTGGATGGCCAGGGGATACTCGTCGCGCACGTAGATGTATCCCTGGCTGGAGCCCATGGAGTAGGCACCGATCGCCATGCCCTCCAACACCGAGTGGGGGTCGCCTTCGAGCACGGCCCGGTCCATGTAGGCACCGGGATCCCCCTCGTCGGCGTTGCAGACCACGAACTTCTCGTCGCCGGGTGCGTCCCGGCAGAGGCGCCACTTGCGTCCGGTGGGGACCCCGGCCCCGCCCCGGCCGCGCAGGCCCGCCTTCTCCACCTCGTCGGCGACCTCCTCGGGGGTCATCTCGGTGAGAGCGCGCCAGAGCGCGTGGTAGCCCCCACGAGCGGCGTACTCGGGGAGTGAGTCGGGGTCAATGACGCCCGAGTTCCGGAGGACGATCTTCAGCTGCTTGGAGTAGAAGGGGACCTCGTCGTACCGCGGCAGCGCCCACTCGGGCCGTTCGCCGTTGCGTGGTATCCAGCAGAGCGCCAGCTCGGTGGGCATGCGGCCCTCGGCCAGCGCGCGGACGATCAACCGCGCCCTGTGCGCGTCGGCGTGGTGGAAGAGGACCCGCGGCTCGCCCGGGCGGAGCACCTCGAGCACGGGCTCCACCTGGCAGTACCCGATGCACCCCGTCTCGCGCAGATCCACGGCGAGCCCGGCGGTGGCGACCTCCTCGCGCACGGCCGCGAGGGCCTCGCGGCCGCCCGTGGCGCTCCCGCAGGAGGCCGTCCCGACCGTGATGCGGGTGTGGTCCGGGCACAGGGACCTGGTCCCTTCCCGGGCAAGCTCCTCTAGTTGCGTGTGGTCGACGATGCGCATGGCGTTCCTCTCAGGGGTACTTCTTGAGCATGGACCCGGCCCGAACTTGCGTGAGCCGGCCGTGGATGTGCTCGCCGACGCGGACCACCGGGGCGATGGAGCAGCAGCCGAGACAACGCACCTTCTCCAGGGTGAACCTCATGTCGTTCGTGGTGTGACCTGGCTGGATCTCCAGGTCGCGGCCCAGGCGGTCCAGGATCTGGGGAGCGCCACGGACGTGGCAGGCCGTGCCGGTGCACACCTGGACGACATGCCGGCCCCGGGGCACCAGGCTGAACGCCTTGTAGAACGAGGCGATGCCGTAGACCCGGCTCGCCGGCACCCTGAGCATGCGGGCCACGGTCGCCAGGTCCTCGGGCGGCAGCCAGTTCCGCTCCCGCTGGATCTCCTGCAGCACGGCGATGAGCGCGTGTTCCTCGTAGCCATGCCGCGCGAGGATGGTGTCTACTGTTGCTCCGGCCATGTGTCACTCACTCCTTCGCGTGGCCAAAGGGGCCCCTCCGGTCGCGGTCACTGCCCCGGGCTAGGCCATCTCGATGTACCCGCAGGGGCACTCGTCGCCGCACTTCTTGCAGCCGTTGCACAGCTCCAGCTTGATGCGGTAGTGCTGGCCCTTGGGGAGCTTCTCGAAACAGGTGTTCTGGCAGTACATCCAGCAGGTCTCGCAGTCGGAGCACATGCCGCAGCTCATGCAGCGCTTCGCCTCCTCGATGACGTCGGTCTCGGAGAGACCCAGCGCGGTCTCGGCGTCGCGGTCCCGCAGGCCCTCCTCGGGCGGCCGGTGCGTGACATCGTGGCGCGCCAACGGCTTGTAGTAGGCGAGCTTCATGCGCTCCGGCGGTATCGTCGCGGGCACCTCGAGCGGCGGGACCGGCTTGTCGCGCAGGTACGCGTCGATCAGCTCCGCCGCGCGGCGCCCGAGGGAGACGGCGGACGTCACGTACGAGAGGGCGACGGTGTTGACCCCGGAGAAGGTCCCCTCGGCGCCGGCCCAGCCGCGCTCGTCGACCTTGAGCGAGCCGTCCGGGCCGGTCTGGAGGCCCGTGAGGTTGGCGAAGTCCGGCTGGTGGCCGGTCGCGGCGATGACGTAGGTGCACACGAGCTCCCGCGCCGCGCCCGGCGCCGCCACGGACCGTGAGCGGCCACCGATCGGCTCCGGACCGCGGAGCCGCATCCGCTGCACCCGCACCCCGACCGCGTGGCCGGCGTTGGTGAGGATCTCGACGGGCGCCGCCAGGACCTCGAGCTTCACCCCCTCCTGCTCCGCGCCGACGATCTCCGGCTCCGCGACGGCCAGCTCCTTCCGGGTACGGGCGAAGAGCAGCGTCACCTCTGCGCCGAGGCGCCGTGCCGCGCGCGCCGCGTCGAGAGCCGTGTGGCTGCCGCCGACGACGACCACGTGCCCCCCCACCTCGGGCCGGTCGCCGACGGCGATCCGGTGGAGGAAGTCGACCCCGGACACCACGTTGGGCGCGTCCTCCCCGGGCACGCCCAGCCGGGTGCCGACCTGCGCGCCGATGCTCACCAGGACGGCGCGGAACTCCTTCCTCAGATCCTCGTACTTGACGTCGCGTCCGACCCTGGTGTTCGTGCGGATCTCGACGCCCAGGTCCCGGATCTTGCCGATCTCCCCCTCGACCACGCTGTCGGGCAGGCGGTGCCGCGGGATACCGTAGCGCAGCATGCCGCCCGGCTGCGGGAAGGCCTCGAAGACGGTGACGGGGTAGCCGCGCCGGGCGAGCTGGTAGGCGCACGAGAGGCCGGTCGGCCCCGCACCGATGATCGCCACCTTCTCCGGCAGCGTCTCCTCGGTGAGCTTGCGGAGCGGGAGCTGGTGCGCGATCCCGAAGTCGCCGATGAAGCGCTCCATCGCGTTGATCGACACGGCTCCGTCGACCGCGTTGCGGTTGCAACGGTCCTCGCAACGGTGCGGGCACACCCGGCCGCACACGGCCGGGAACGGGTTCTTGTCCACGAGGATGTGCCAGGCGTGCTCGAACGACTGCTCGGAGCTGCGGCCGTAGGCTTCGCCCTGCGCGATGCTGGTCACCCAGCCGCGGATGTCGATGCCGCTCGGGCACGCATGGGTGCAGGGCGGCTCCTTCGCCTGGTACCGCGGGCGTAGCGGTGAGATCTCCGCTCCGCCGACTGAAGGGACGGCCGCGCCCTTGGTTTCCTTCTTGACGACCTTCAGGACTTTCTTCGGGGGCAACATGGCTTCTCCCTCTCAGGGCTCGGGTCGGTCACCTGCGTGCGTGGCGTGCGTCACGGCGCCGCAGCGGGGCGCGGCCTCGGCCGGGCCTGCGGCCAGCGCTTCACGCGGGTCGCTCGCTCACCACGCCGACGAAAACGGAGCGCGCTGCGGCACAGGCGGTCGCCCCACTCGGGCAGGCCGCCAGCGTGCAGATGCGCGTAGCTCGCGAGCACGTTTCGGTAGACGATGCCGTCGCGCTGCTCGCGTGGGGACGCGCCGGCTTCGCCGGCGTGGCCCCCCCGCGGGAGGTGCGGAACCCTGTCAGGGTTCCGCGCTCGGCCAAAGCAGCCCTGGCCGCGCACGACGGCGTACGCGGAAGCGACGAGGTCCTGCCCCGCGACGATGCGCGAGTAGTGGAACTCGTGCCCCTTGAACGCGGTGCCCACCGGGAAGAAAGGGTTCTCGGAGTCGACGCTGACCTCGACGTAGCCGTGGCCCGCGGGCTTCGTCCCGACCTCGATGGCGAGCGGCAGCACGCCCGCCATCGGGTAGTCGACGCCGCCCACCCGGATCGATTCCGACAGGTACATGAGGCCGCCGCACTCGGCGTAGATCGGCAGCCCCGCCTCGGCCGCGGCTCTCACCGACTCCCTGAGCGAGTGGTTGGCGCAGAGCGCCGCGGCGTGGGTCTCCGGGAAGCCGCCGCCGAGGTAGAGCAGGTCGAGCGGCGGGAGGACGGGGTCGCGGACCGCGCTGACTCGCTCGATGCGCGCCCCGGCCCGAACGAGCGCCTCGAGGTTCTCGGGGTAGTAGAAGGTGAACGCCGAGTCGTCGAAGCAGCCCACGCGCACCCGGCCGCGTCGGCGGGTGGGGCGGCGGGCCGCCGGGCGCGGCAGGGCGAAGGGGCGAGCCGACTCCGCGATGGCTGCGATGCGCGCCACGTCGACGTACCGGGAGATCAGCTCGACGAGGCGGTCCTCGATCACGGCCAGGCGCGGGTGCTCCGCGGGGGTGACCAGCCCCAGGTGGCGGCCGGGCAACAGGTCGTCGTCGAGACGCGGGATCGCGCCCACCACCGGGATCCCGCAGGCGCGCTCGATGGCGTCGCGGCAGACGCGCTCGTGCCGTTCCCCGGCGACGCGGTTGAGGATCACCCCGCCGATGCGCACCCGCGGGTCGAACGCCTGGCAGCCCAGGACCAGCGCGGCGGCGGTGGCGGTCACCTTGGGCACGCTGACGACGAGCAGCACCGGGGTGCGCAGCAGCCGCGCGAGCGCGGCGGTGCTCGCCGAGCCGGAGCCATCGAGCCCGTCGTGGAGGCCGCGGTTCCCCTCGATCAGGCAGAGATCCGCGGCGTGGGCGGCGAAGGACCGCCGTACGGCGACGTCGCCCATGAGGAACGTGTCGAGGTTGCGCGCCGGCCGTCCGGCCGCCCAGCCGAGCCAAGCCGCGTCGATGTAGTCAGGACCCTTCTTGAACGCCGCGAGCCGGCGGCCTGCACGCCTGAAGGTGGCGAGCAGCCCGAGGGACACGAGCGTCTTGCCCGAGTCGCCTCCCAGGCCCGCGATGACGATGCGCGCAACGCGCTTTCGGTCGGCCACCTCGCATCCACCTCGCCGAGCAGGCACATCGGGGGCGGCCCCGGCCCTTTGCAGGGCCGCCCCGGGAGACCTACTGGGGCGCTGACCCCTCGGTCTTGGGGAGGCTGATGAAGCTGCCGCCGAAGTAGCTGTAGACGCACCGTCCCGAGTCCATCAGGATGCGGATCGCCTGCTTGCACTCGTCCTTGGTGCAGTTCCCCTCGCCGTACTGGGCGATCATGGCCTTGGTCAGGTCGCCCGCCTTGAGGTTCTTCTTGCCGTCGTACTGGCTGACCATGTCGAACATGGCGTTCGCGATCTCGTCGATGGTGGGCTTGGCCATGTGCCGCTCCTTTGCTTCCGTGCCTAGAACCTCAGGTGCGCCGAGGTGTGGTACGTCAGCCCGGCGTGCTTGAAGTCGTCGATGTGGTGCTTGGTGAACTCGATGCCGGTCAGCTCGAAGAACCGCTTCCAGCCGATGCGGTCGATCCACTCGCCGATGCGCTCGAACTTGCGCGCGTGCTTGGCCCACACCTCGACGATGTTCTTCACCGCCTCGACCACCTCGGGCCAGCGGGGCGGGTTGTTCGGGATGAACGGGATGGCCAGCTTCGAGAACGCCGGGGCGCTGCGCGCGTTCGAGACCTTGCCGCCGACCCAGATCGAGATGCCGTCGTTGAGCGGGTCGTTCATCGGGAGGGACGGGCAGACCGTGTAGCAGTTCGCGCAGTACATGCACTGCGCCTCCACGATCTCGACCGACTGCTTGCCGTCGACCGTGGCTGGCCGGATGGCTCCCGTGGGGCAGGAGGCGACGACGGTCGGAATCTCGCACGTCTTGCCGAGAATGTCGTGCTTGGGCTTCGGCGGGCGGCGGTGGATGCCGAGGATGGCGATGTCGGAGCAGTGGACGGCGCCGCACATGTTGAGGCAGCAGGCGAGGGCGACCCGGCACTTGGCGGGCAGCTTCTCGCTGATGAAGTAGGGGTGCAGCTCGTCCATCACGGACTTGACGATGCCCGAGGCGTCGGTGGCCGAGGAGTGGCAGTGCACCCACCCCTGGGTGTGGACGATGTTGGAGATCGCGTTGTTGGTCCCACCCACCGGGAAGCCGTTCTGATTGAGCTCGGCGATCAGGGGGTCGATCAGCTTCGGATCATCGAGCAGGAACTCGACGTTGTTGCGGCTGGTGAACCGCAGGTACCCCTTGCAGTACTTGTCGGCCAGGTCGGCGTACCAGCGAATGGTGTCGATCGACAGCAGGCGGGGCGAGCCCGCCCGAACGCTGTAGATCTTCTGGCCGGTCTCGCTGACGTGGCAGAGGACGCCCGGCTTGAGCGTCTCGTGGTACTTCCACTTGCCGTAGTTCTCCTTGATGACCGGGTGCAGCATCTGGTCGTAGTGCGGTGGTCCGATATCAGTGATCCGCTTGGCGGGTTGAGTCGTCATGGCTTGCTCGCTCCTTTGCTCTCTGTTGTTGTGGGAACCCTCGGAGGGTTCCCACACCCTCCCGCTATGGAACCCGCCGGGCGAAGCCCGTCGGGTTGCCACGCGACTAGGCCTGCGCCTCGCCCTCTTCCTCCGCCACGAAGTACTCGTCGTAGAACACGTATGGGTTCGCGCGCGGATGGAAGACCATGTCGGGGTTCGGCTCGAGCCCGACCGCCGGGAGGAAGTTGCGCATGCCCATGCGCTGGATCAGCTCGCCGATGCGCTCGCGGCTCTTGCCGTTCTCGTCCCTCCACTCCCACATCTTCTCGATGAGGTCCTTGAGCTCCTGGTAGGGCGGCTCGATCTTCATGAAGGGCACCAGCACCGAGCTGAGGAGCGCGCCCTGGACGATGGGCGCCTTGGAGCCGATGAGGATGGTCGCGCCGGTGTCGACTCCGGGCCGCAGCGCCTTGGGCATGGCGTTGATGCAGTGCATGCAGTGCACGCAGGCGCGGTTGTCGATCATGAGCTTGCCGCTGTACTCCATGCACCTGGCCGGGCAGCGGCCGCAGACGTCGCGCTCGATGTTGAGGCCCGCCTTCTCGTAGGCCTTCACGCCCTCCTGGTCCACGCGGATGTCGTCGCGCCAGGTGCCGATGATCGACAGGTCCGCGCGCGCGATCGAGGCCACGCAGTCGTTGGGGCAGCCCGCGCTCTTGATCTTGAACTTGTAGGGGAACGCCGGACGGTGCAGCGCGTCCTGGAAACTCTGGGTGAGGTCGTAGGTCAGCGCCATGGTGTCGTAGCAGGCCCACTCGCAGCGCGCCTTGCCGACGCAGCAGCTCGGGGTGCGCATGTCCGAGCCCGACCCGCCGAGGTCGAACCCGTTCGCGGTCAGCTCGGCGAAGGTCGGCTCGAGCTCGGACGTCGTGGTGCCGAGGAGCACGATGTCACCGGTGGAGCCGTGCATGTTGGTGAGGCCCGACCCGTGCCGCTCCCAGATGTCGCAGATCGTCCGCAGGGCCTTCGAGGTGTAGAACCAGCCGGCCGGCTGGTTCACGCGGATGGTGTGGAAGTGCGCGCAGTTCGTGAACTTGTCGGCCAGGTCCGAGTAGCGGCCGATGACCCCGCCACCGTACCCCATGACGCCGACGATGCCGCCGTGCTTCCAGTGGCCTTGTCCCTCCTCGTAGGACTGCTCGAGCTGCCCGAGCAGGTCCTGCACCATCGGCTTCCGCGGGGCGACCTTCTTCAGCTCCTTGATGAAGCTGGGCCACGGCCCGCTCTCCAGCTCGTCCAGCATGGGGGTCTCGTATTTCGTGTCGGCCATTAGTTCTCCTCCCGATTTCCGCCGCCCGGGTTCCTGACCGAGGCGGCGCGACTCTCGGCAGGGGCCTTCGGCCGGGTGGCTTCTCGGCCCCTGCATGATTCAAACATGCAGCCGCGCTCAAAGGCAGCCTAGCACCGGCTTTCTGGCATGACAAGCGAAAAAGGATGGCGTCCAATCTCCGAAATCTGCGCCTGTTTTCAGGTGGTTAGGGGTTTGAGCTGGGCTGCAGGAGGCGGGCCACGCGAGCGCCACGCGACCCATGCAGCTCGTTCGTATGCAGGGGTGTCTAGGGAGAGGCTAGCCGGCCCGACTGCCGCGCCCAGATGAGCGCCAGCGTCCGGTACCCCATGTGGGCGAGCTTGCAGTAGGGCATGTACCAGAGGAGGAAGAAGACGAGGACCAGGTGGACGAAGTAGACGGGATACGCGACTGAGGCGAGCGCGGCGAGCCGGAGCAGCCAGGTCAGGAGGCCCGTCAGCGCCACCAGCAGGATCATGGCGAGGAACAGCCGGTCGGCGTAGCCGTCGGCGCCCACTTCGTCGGTCCGGCGCAGACGGCGGACGGCCATGATGGAGCTGCCGCCGACCATGGCGAGGCCAGCGAGAACCCCCAGCCACTTGATGGGGCTCGCGAGGGGGAGCCCGGCGAACTTCATCCCGGGGTGCTGGTGCTCCCAGATGAGCATGGTGAGCACCGCCAGCCCGGCGGTCGTGATGGCGCCGACGAAGCCGAACAGCACCAGCATGTGGGCCACCGCGCGCGGTCGGTTCGCCCCGCAGTCACGGAAGCGGCGGTGGGCGATGATCTCCTTCACGGTCGCCAGGGCGGCGGCCACGAAGCCGAGCCGCGGGGCCACGCCGCTGGCCGCACGCAGCGCGCGGTAGAAGCGCACGAACCCGACGAGCGCGAAGAGGAAGATGACGACGTTGCCGCCGATGAAGAGCGCTTCGAGGAGGCCGTGCTTGAGGAACTCGTGATACGTGACGCGCGGCTGCCCCATGAGGGTGACCACGTGACCGAGCTCGCCGTGCTGCACCACGAGCAGGGCCCCCAGCACGGCGATGGGGACGAGGAGGAGGAGGAGGAGCGCCTTGGGCTCGGCCAGGGCGGCGCCCATGAACGCCGGGAAAGCGTAGTGGCGATACAAGACTGCCCGGACGGCCGCGAGCACGTCGCCGGGGCGCGCCCCGCGCGGACAGCGGCGCGTGCAGTCATTGCACTGGTAGCACAGGAACACGTCGGGATCGGCCATGAGCCGGTCGCGCAGGCCGAAGCTCGCCCACAGCATCTCCTTGCGCGGGAAGGGTCGCTCGTCGGGTGCCAGCTCGCAGGTCACGGAGCAGGTCGCGCACTGGAAGCAGCGCTTCGCCGTGCCGCCCCCGCGGCGCGCCAGCTCCTGCACGAAGTCGAGGTTGGGATCGACGCGTAGCGCGGTGCTCATGCATCCTCACGGGCGGCCGCTACCGCCGTCGGCCTAGAGCCCCTTGTACGGGTTGGGCCCGACCTCGCGGATCTTGTCGGCGAACTCCCCCAGGATCGCGGGGAGCTTGCCGTAGTCGGTGATGGCGAGCTGGACCACCTTCACGCGGTCGGACTCGAGCGCCAGGCGCGTCAGCGTCTCCTTGAGGTTCTCGAGGCGCTTGTTGGCGATCTCGGAGCCCTTGATGAAGTGGCACTGGTAGTCGTCACCGAACTTGCAGCCGATGAGCATCACGCCGTCGATGCCCTTGGAGAGGGAGTCGGCGATCCAGACGAGGTGCACCGAGCCCAGGCAGCGCACCGGGATGACCCGGAACATCGGATCGTAGGTCAGCCGGTTGAGGCCGGCCAGGTCGAGGGCCGGGTAGGCGTCGTTCTCGCACATGAGCGCCACCACCCGCGGCTTCTCCTCGTCCTCCTCCGGCACCTCGATCGCCTTGATCATGGAGGCGATCATGTCGACGTTGTAGTTCTTGAAGCTGACGATGCGCTCGGGGCAGGCGCCCATGCACACGCCGCAGCGGCGGCAACGGTTGGGGTTCGGCTTGGGGGTCCCCTTCTCGTCCTCGTCGAGGGTGCCGAACGGGCACTCCTCGGTGCAGCGCTTGCACTGGGTGCAGCGCTGCAGGAAGAAGCTGGGGAACGACAGGTCGCCGGCGCGCGGGTGGACGGCCGCGCCGCGCTGGACCGAGTCGACGCACTGGATCGCCTTCATGGCCGCGCCGGCGGCGTCGTCGGTGGCGGTCAGCGTGTCCATCGGCTGGTGCACGGTGCCGGCGGCGTAGATGCCGGTGCGCTGCGTCTCGTACGGGAAGCAGATGAACTCGGAGTCGGTGAAGCCGTGCGGCGCCGTCGGCAGCTCCTTGCCCAGGCGGTAGGCGAGGTTCAGGGTGGGGTTGTCGAAGGTCGCGGGCACCATGCCGGTGGCGAGCACCACCAGGTCGGCCGTGACCTCGATCTTCTCGCCGAGGAGGGTGTTGTCGGCGACGATGGTGACCGTCCGGTCGGCGTTCTCCTTGACCTCGACGACGTCACCCTTGGTGAGGAAGACCCCCGGGTCCTCCTGGACGCGCTTGTAGAACAGCTCGAACTCGCCGGGGGTGCGGATGTCCTTGTAGATGATGGTGGCGGTCGCGGTGGGGTCGAGCTCACGCACGTAGAGGGCCTGCTTGAGCGACACGCGGCAACAGACCGCGGAGCAGTAGGGGAGGTGCTCCTGGTCGCGCGACCCGGCGCACTGGATGAAGACCACCTTCTTGGGGGGCTTGCCGTCGGCGGGGCGGAGCAGCTTCCCCTCCCGCGCCATCTCCTCGAGCTGGACGTTGGTGATGACGTTCTTGCAGCGGCCGTACCCCAGGTGCCCGAGCTTGGCGGCGTCGTAGGGCTGCCAGCCGGTGGCCACCACCACGGCCCCGACCCGAGTCTGCTCGGTCGCGCCGTTCGCGGCGATGGTCACGTCGAACTGGCCCGGCTGCCCCTTGATCTCCGCGACCTGGGCGGCCGTGTGGACCCTGATGCGCGGGTTCGCCTCCACCGCCTTGATCTGGCCGAAGACGTCGCTCTCCTGCAGGTCGCGGAACGGCTCCTCGGTCGGGTACGCGCGCCACACCTTGGCCGCGAAGCCACCGAGGCGCTCGGTCTTCTCGACCAGCACCACCTCGGTGCCGGCCGCGGCCGCCTCGAGGGCCGCCGTGAGGCCGGCCGGCCCCCCGCCCACGACCGGCACCGCGCTGCTGCACGCTTCGAGCGCGGGCTCGAGGAACTCGCTCTTCTGCGCCTTGACGATGCCCATGCGGAGGTAGTCCTCCGCCAGCATCTGGGTGTCCTCGTCCTTGGCCGGGTGGCACCAGGTGACGTGCTCCCGCAGGTTGACGCGCTCGAGGATTCGCGTGGTCGGGTCGTAGGGCCAGGCGTCGGTGCAGACGCGCGGCGAGCAGGCCGCCAGCACGGCGGTGTCGATGCCGTCCTGCTGGAGCGCCTTCGCGACCAGTCCCCTCCCCTCCTCGCCGCACAGGCACGCGTGCCTGACGCACTCCGGGATCTTGTACTCGGAGGTGGCCACCTTGGCGAGCTTCTCGACGTCGAGCGCCTCGCCGATCCCGCAGCCGGTGCAGATGAACGCCTTCAGCTTCTCACCCATGGATCGGCCTCCCCGCAGTCTGGATGGCGCGGAGCGCGGCGCCGGTGGCGTCCTGCACGCTCCCGGCGACGTCCGCCGGTCGTCGGGCGCAGCCCGCGGCGCCGAAGCCGGCGGCGCGGTCGACGCGCAGGAAGCCCAGCGAGTCGTGGGCCACGGCGGACGCGGTCGGCTGCATGCCGGTGGCCAGTACGACCAGCTCGGTCTCCACCCGCAGCAGCTCGCCCGTGAGGGTGTTCTCGGCCTCCACGAGGAGGTTGCCCGAGCCCGGCAGCTCGCTCACCCGGGCGACCTTGCCGCGCGACAGCGTCACGTTCGGGTCGGCCGCGACCTTGGTGTAGAAGTCCTCGTAGCGGCCGGGGGTCCGCACGTCGATGTAGAACATGTGCACCCGGGCGTCGGGCACTTGCTCGCGCACGTAGGTGGCCTGCTTCAGCGAGGCGAGGCAACAGACGGCCGAGCAGTAGGCCAGGTGGTTCTCGTCGCGGGAGCCGGCGCACTGCACGAAGACCACGTGCTGCGGCGGCCGGCCGTCGGAGGGGCGGGTGATCTTGCCGGCCGTGGGGCCGCCGGGCGCCGCGAGCCGCTCCATCATCACGTTGGTGATGACGTTCTTGGCCTGGCCGAAGCCGAGCCCTTCGAGCCGGGCCGCGTCGTAGGGCTGCCAGCCGGTGGCGTAGACCACGGCGCCGACCTTGAGCTTCATGCTGCGCGGCTGCATCCCGAGCTCGATCGCGTCGACCTTGCACGCCGGCAGGCACCTGCCGCACTCCAGGCCCGGACAGACGCCGCGGTCCACCGCGAAGCGCAGCGGGAAGGCGAAGGCATGGGGCAGGTAGATGGCCGTGGTCCGGGAGAGGCCGTAGTTGAAGTCGTCGGCCCGCTCGACCGGGCACACCGCCACGCAGTCGCCGCACGCGGTGCAGCGCTCGTTCACGTAGCGGGGCGCGACGCGCACCGTGACCTCGAGGTCGCCGGGGGGCCCGTCGACCTTCTCGACCTGCGCTCCGGTCCAGCAGTGGATGCGGGGGTTCTGGCGGATGCGCTTGAAGTTGATCTCGAGCCCGCAGGATGGCGGGCAGAGCTTGGGGAAGTAGCGGTGCAGCTGCGCGACCCGCCCGCCCAGGTAGTGGTTCTTCTCGACGAGGTGGACCTCGTGGCCCGCCTCGGCCGCCTCGAGGGCGGCGGTCAGGCCCGCGATGCCGCCGCCCACGACGAGGATGCTCCCGGTCACGGGGCCGGCGTTGTGCTGTGTCATGCTCCGCTCCTTTTAGCTGGGAACCCTCACCGGGTTCCCATGCCCTCCCGCGATGGGACCCGCCGGGCGGAGCCCGGTGGGCCCCACGCGATCAGCGCTTCTGCGCCTCGAGCGCCTGCCGCTTGGCCTCGAGCACCTTGGGGTTGACCTTGACGGCTGGCTCCGCGAAGAGAGCGAACCTGAGCCAGTCGAGGCCGAACCGGAGCAGGGCCTCGTCGTCGGTCCTCATCTGCTCGACGTGGTCGGCCGCGAGGTCGAAGGTCTGGAGGAAACGACTCTCGAAGACGAACCGCCGGAAACGGTCGAGGTCGTAGCAGGCCATGAAGTAGAGGTCCATCTTCCGCGGCTCGAGCGGCGGTCCGTCGAGCAGCATGGGGTGCAGGTTGACCTCCTTGAAGAGCTCGCCGAAGGCGTCGTAGTCGGCGACCCCCTGGTCATCCATCCACTCGGCGATGCTCCACTCACGATCCCCCGAGGGGGGCTCCGCCGACTGGCGACGCCCCGTCGGCAGAGCCGCCGGGGTCCCCACTCCCCCGCGGCCGCACTCGCAGCCGGCTCGCCCTTCGGGCTCCGCGGCCCCACCGTGCCCGTGGCAGTGGTCCTCCTGCAGGACGAAGTAGAACTCCTCGCCGGCGCGCGTGCGCGTCTGTGACGAGGCCACCCCCACCGGGTACATGCGGCAGGCCCACGGGCGGTCCGCGTAGACGCTGCACCCCTGCGCCGTCACGAAGGGGCAGGTCTTGGCCTCGTCGTCGCGCATCTTGAGGAGCAGGACCGGGATCTTCTGCTCCTTGGTGAACGGGCGCACCGTGTGCTCGACCATGAACTCCGTCGAGCCCAGGCTCAGCCGCCGCCGCAGTCGCACCACGTCGTAGGGCGTGAGCACGATGTTGACGTCCGCGCAGCAGCGGTTGAAGCAGTCGAGCCCGCTGTGGCAGCGGAAGCGGAACCGCGAGTCGGGCCCGAGCCGCGGGTAGTCCTTGAGGATGGTCTGCTTGAGGGCGTCGGCCTCACTCAGCTCGTGCGTCGCCATCTTCGTCACCTTGGGGGTCGTCCGTTTCCGGGACGATGTCGCCCCGGAGGGCGGCGGACGACCACACCGGCAGCGGTCCCGTCGCGCCGGTGCTGGGATCGAGGTAGTGGCGGTACGACACCTTGCGGCCGAACCGCTCCTCCATCACGGTCCAGCCCCGCTGGTAGTAGTCGCAGTCGTCGTTGAAGCAGACGAACAGGTGCGGCCCCCACGAAGTGCCGACCGGGGTGAGCCACTTGAGCAGGGGGGAACCGCAGTGGGGGCAGGACGGTCTCGAGGCCATGTGTGTCTCCACCGCAACCCGTAGCACAGCGACCCGAGACGGAATGGACCGGGGGGCCCCCACCGATGCTCCGACCGCGTCGATGGGGGCCCCGCGGAGAAGACTCACTAGGCCGGGATCATGTCGTGGATGGTGCGCTTGGTCACCGTCCACTCATTGCCCTTCGGGTCGTACTTGCAGTTCGCGAAGTACTTCCAGTTCGCCTGGTCCATCTTCGGCTTGTCGGCGCGGAAGTAGTACCCCGGCCACCGCGTCTCCTCCCGGAAGAGGACCGTGCGCACGTGCGCCTCGCCCTGCCACATGCGGTGCACGTGCTCCCAGCACCGCATCAGCTCGTGGCTGGTCTCGGCCGCCAGCTTGTCCGAGTCCTCCTTGAGGAACGCGAGCAGCTCGAGGCCGCGCTTGAGGAGGTTGGCGTTGGTGGTGAAGTTGGTCGACACGCCACCCGCGTACTCGTCCATGATCTTCTGCAGGCGGAACATCGCCATCTTGGGCTTGAGGAAGTTCGGGTTGACGTCGCTGTCCGTCGAGGCGCCCTTGAACTGCTCGAAGCGATCCAGCGGCGCGAGGGTCTCCTTCTTCATGGCCTCGACGGTCGCGGCGTCGACCTTCGGCGGGGTGTTGTTCTCGAGCACGAACTTGATGGCGCTCTTGGCCGCGATGCGCCCCTCGGCGTGCGAGCCCGAGGAGAACTTGTGGCTCGACGCGCCCGACGCGTCGCCGGCGCAGAAGAGACCCTTGACGGTCGACATGTTGGGGTAGCCCCAGAAGTAGTCCTTCTTGGTGGCGCTGGTCTGCAGGTCCTCGGGGCCCGACACCCAGGCGCCGCTGGCGCCCGAGTGGGAGCCGATGAAGTAGGGCTCGCAGGCCGCGATCTCGGAGGGCTTCTCCTCGGGCTGGATGTTGCTGGCCGCCCACAGGATGGCCTGGGAGATGGTCATGTCGAGGAAGTCCTCCCACGCCTCGCTCTCCAGCTCCTTGAGCTTCTTCTTGGTGGCCTTCTCGTCGCCCGCCGTCTTGACGATGGTGGCGATGGCCTCGTGGGTCATCATGTAGATCGGGCCCTTGCCCTCCATGACGTCGAGCTGGCCGAGGTAGTTGCGGAGGTTGGCCGGGATCGGCTTGACCTTGCCGTAGGGGACCCAGTTGTCCAGCTCGGCGGCGCGATCCACCATGTAGTTGCCGCCCTGCGAGTTCTTGGCGGCGGCCTTGAAGAGGAGGAACCAGGCGCCGACGGGGCCGTAGGCGTCCTTGAAGCGGACCGGGATGAAGCGGACTTCCTGGCACGTCATCTCGGCGCCGGCCTTGATGGTGAAGAAGGCGCTGGAGCCGGAGTTGAACGGCGGGTACCAGGAGCGGCCGAGACCCTCGCCGGTGGAGCGCGGCTTGAAGACGTGGACCGCGCCGCCCATGGCGGCCAGCACGGCCTTCGCCTTGAACACGTAGAACTTCTCCTCGCGGACGCTGAAGCCGTAGGCGCCCGCCACGCGGTCGCCGTCCATGAGCGGGCCGACGATGAAGACGCGCTCGAAGATCTGGCCGCCGGCGTCGTTCATGTGGTTCTTGGCCGCCTCGGCCACGACCACCTTGTACGACTCGCCGTTGATCATGAGCTGCCAGCGTCCCTCGTGGACGTAGGCGCCCTTCTCGTCCTTCCAGATCGGCAGGCCCCACTTCTCGAACAGGTGCACCGTGGAGTCGACGTGGCGGGCGATGTTCGCGACCAGGTCGTCGCGGGCGACGCCCATCAGGTCGTTCTTGACGTACCTGACGTAGTCCTCGACGGTGTTCTGGCCGTCCTTGATGCCCACGTACTGATTGATGGCCGAGAGGCCCATCGCGACGGCGCCG
>JACRCY010000153.1 GCA_016218785.1 Deltaproteobacteria bacterium | reverse complement strand
TCGCTCCAGGCGACGCGGAGCAATATAAGCACCGGTCCCGGAGGCGTCAAACGCGCTGCAGCGACGCCACCACGGCCCGGATCCGACTCTGCGTGGCGGGCGAGAACCAGGCGTCGAGGAACTCCTCGACCATGGACTCGTCGCGCTGCTGCATGGCCGCGAGCGCCGGCGCCCGCAGGTAGCTCTTGGTGAGGCGCAGCGCCAGCGCGTCCTTGTCCGCGAACTCGGCGAGGCGTTCGCGGCAGAACTCCTCGAAGCCGTCCGCGTCGTGGACTTCGTCGCCCAGGCCGACCGCGAGCGCCTCGGCGTCGGTGAAGTTGCGCCCCAGGAGCCCGACCCGGGTGATCATGGGCGGCGCCAGCGTGGCGCGCAGCAGCACGGCGACCGGCCACGGCATGGGCACCCCCACCCGCCCCTCGCCCAGGCCGACCTGCACCCCCCCGCTCCGGAGCACCCGCCAGTCGGCGCCCAGGGCCAGGATGCAGCCGCCGGCCACGGCGTGGCCCGCGAGGGCCGCCACCACGGGCTTGGGAAACCCGTAGAGGGTGACGATGAGGCGGCCGAACCGCCGCACGAACCGCTCCATGGCGGCGCGGTCGTTGCCGGAGAGCGCCACGAGGTCGAGGCCCGGGCAGAAGAGCTTCTCGTGGGCCGAGGCGAGCAGCACGCCGTGCACCGACTCGTCGGCGGCGGCGCGGTCGCACGCCGCGAGCAGCTCCATGACGAGCGGCTCGTCGATGGCGTTGCCGCGCGGCTTGTCGAGCCGCCAGAGCTCCAGGTCGCCGTCGCGCTCGATGCGAAGCCCGGTCATGTCTGTGGTACGGTAGATCCGATGCCGGCCCGCGCCAAGGCCCTCGGCCCGCTCGTCGCCGCGGCCCTCGTGGCCGCGCTCGGCGCCGGCGGCGGGTCGGGCTGCGGCGCGGAGGTCACGGTCGCGCCGCAGCAGGACGCCAGCACCGTCGGCCGGGTCGTGATCCACGGCCGCATCTTCGATCTCGAGACCTGCCCCGAAGGGTGCCTGGTGGTGGTCGGCGCGGTCGTCTCCCTGGACGACGACCCGGCGGTGCTCTCGGAGCCCACCGGCCCGGACGGGGCCTTCGCCCTCGGCCGGGTGCCGCGGCAGTCGTCGCAGCGGCTGCGCGCCGAGACGACCACCGGGATCGTGGGGTCCTACGTCACCACCCTCAACGTCAACGCGGTGGCGGTGGGCGAGGAGGACGTCTTCGGCGTCGAGCTCTACATGCTGTCGGCCGGCGACGCCGACCTGCTCGGCGCCATCGCCAGCGAGTCGTCCCGCGATCTGCGCGTCGAGGGGGGCTACGTCGGCGAGGTCATCCGCCGCGATCCCGAGCCCGAGGCGGTGGCGGGCGCCGAGGTGGAGCTGTTCCCCGCGGACTTCCCCATGCGCTACGTGAACGTCATCCCCCGCTACGTGCCGGGCGAGGACGTGCTCCAGCCCAGCACCGCCACCGGCACCTCGGGGTACGGTCTGTTCGTGGTGGCCCCCTTTGGCGATCCGCAGCAGATGGGCGTCCTGGTCACGGCCAACGGCCTCGGCTTCGAGCCGCTGCTCCTGCCCATGGCGCCCGGGACGCTCGCCTTCGGCCTGCACGTGGGCACGCCGGGCGCCGTGGATGGTGGCACCCCGGACGGGGCCCTCCTCGACGGAAGTACCGTCCACTGACCAGCACCACTGAGGAGCGCCGGCCCCATCCCGGGCCGGGCATGACACAGATCTTGCACACGCGCCGGCCGATCGGAGCCTGGGTTCCCGATCCGAGGAGCCCAGGTCCCCCTGCAACAGTCGCCCCGGTGCCATCCCCCTCCCGCGTCTCCTGTTCAACCCCCTTCAACCCTTCGACTTTCGACCGCCGCTCGCCGCCTCGCCCCGCCCCGAGGATCTGGCACCGCTCTTGCGATGGACCCCCTCCGGAGGTGACGGCATGCATCGGACCCTGGTTCTCGGAGCGCTGGTAGCGCTGGCCGCGGCGGCCTTCGGCGCCTGCTCGAGCGAGGCGGAGACCGCCCGCATCGGGTTCTCCTCGTCCGCCATCGTGGCGTGGAACTCCCACGGCGAGGCCAACCGGCTGCGCATCGGCGAGTCGCTCTCGCTGGAGAGCGTGCTCGCCGGGTCCCTCGAGGCGAACACGCGCTACAACGTCCGCGTGTCGCTGCGGGGCGGCCAGACGCTCGTCGAGGCCCACCTCATGAGCGACAACCACGGGCAGTTCCCGGTGCAGACCATCATGCACGACGTCGGCGAGTTCGACGACGTGCAGGAGGGGAGCACCCTCGACATCACGGTCGAGTCGCCGAGCGGCAGCACCATCGCCGGCGCCGTGAAGGTCGACACCCACGACCGGCTCGCCGGCGCCGGGTGGAGCGTGAACGAGGCCGTGCCGCCGCACGTCTTCGCCACCGACGCGAGCGGGGCGCCGCAGAACGCCTTCGCCGTAGGCGCCGCCACGCTGGCGCAAGGCGAAGTCGGCGGCGAGCTCCACGTCGCCGGCGACCGCTTCCCGGCCGACGCCACCTTCGACCTCTACGTGGTCCGCGACGCCGACGTCTGGGTCGGCAAGCGCATCCCGCAGCACGGCGACGCCGACTGGATCGCGGGCCCCATCGTGGCGCGCTCCGACGCGAACGGGCGCCTGCAGGCCACGAAGACGGGCTTCGTCCCCGGCCGCGAGCACATCGGCATCTACGACGTGCTCGTCGACCTCGACCGCAACGGCACCTTCGACTGGAGCTTCACCCACAAGGACGGCGCCGACGGCGAGCAGAAGGTCGGCTTCACGATCCAGTACTCGCAGAACTGGTTCAAGGAGCGGACCTCGAAGCACATCCTGGTCAACCTGGCCTACGACAGCGCCAGCCGCGACGCGGGCGCCTGGCGGAACGACTTCCAGGTGGGGGAGAAGGTCTTCACCTACGTGAACCCGCCGGTCGTGCACCAGTACCACGCCCGCGCCACCAAGTGGGTCGTCAAGCACCAGGACTGGGCCACCTACTGGAACAGCCAGGACACCGCGGCCAACGTGGGCGGCGCGGCGGGCTACGGCCGTCGGCCCATCGAGCCCATCGCCGTCAACAACGTGACCTTCAAGCCGCAGAACGGCTGCACCAACTCGCCGCCGCTCATCACCTTCAACGCCGAGGTGGGCACGTACGACATGGTCCTGGACTTCGACGGTGACGGCCACTACGACATCGGCCGCGACATCCTCGACATCTGGTCCGGCGACAGCCAGGGCAGCCTGATCGACCCGGCCCTCGTGGACGCCGCGCCGGCGGCCCAGCGGGTGGGCTTCACCGTCCGGTAGCGTCAGCCATGCGGCCGCGGGCGATCCTCCTCCTCGTCGTGCTGCTGCAGGCCGCGCCCGCGGCCAGCTACAACCGCACCCGCTCCGTCGGCTTCGGTCAGAGCAGCCTCGCCTGGTTCAACCGCACCATCACCTGGCACCTCCCCGAGCCCGGCAGCGCCGACCTCCCCCACGACGTGGCCGTGGCCGCGGCCAAGCGCGCCTTCGCCGCCTGGGCCGCGATCGGCTGCACCGACGTCAACTTCACCTTCGTGGCTGGCGGCCCCACGCGCACCAGCCTCGACGGCGGCGAGGCCGACGGCGTCAACGTCATCCGCTGGCGCGAGACCGACTGGCCGGGCGCGCCCGACCAGATCGCGATCACCACCGTCACGTACGACCAGGGGACCGGGCGCATCATCGACGTGGACATCGACCTCAACGGCCAGTACCTCTTCTATACCGCGGCCGACGACCCGGCCCAGACCGAGTACGACATCGAGAGCGCCCTGCTGCACGAGGTCGGCCACCTCCTCGGCTTCGACGACTCCGCCGACCCGACCGCGGTCATGGCCCAGATGCTCCAGCGGGGCGACCTGCGGCGCACCCTGGGGGACGACGACGCCCAGGCCATCTGCGAGGTCTACCCCGCCGGCGCGCCCACCCCGTACGTCGGGGGCTTGGGCCTCGACCTGCAGGGCGGCTGCAGCGCGGGCGGCCCGGCCGGAACCTCGGCGGCGCTGCTCGCGCTGCTGGCGCTGTTCCCGCTCGTCGGCCGCCGCCTCACCTACGCCCCGACGCGGCGCAACGCGGCGTAGCGGCGAGTCCCGGCGCGGCACCTGCCGCCCGCGCGAGCGGCTCACGGCACGCGGCGGACCGCGACCCGTGGGTGGTCCTTCACGAGCGCGCCGAGGTGGCGCGGATCCGAGGTGAAGACCACGCTCTCGCCCGGGGCCAGCGCAGCGTGCGCGGCCACCAGGGCATCGATGCCACTGGGGAGCGAGCGACCCGTCCGCGCCAGTCGGGCGCGCATGAGGCCGGCATACTGTGCGGTGGGCTGACTCGTCATGACCGTCCCGAACTGGGGGAGCGTGCGGTGGGTCGTCACGTCGTCACGGGGACGTCCCGTCAGGCTCTCGGCGAGGATCACGGCCGGGACCTGCGCATCCCAACCCTCGTCGAGCAGCAACTCCACCGCGGCCCGGAGAACGTAGTTGCGGGCAAACCCCGTCAGCGCCTCCGTGTCGAAGACGATGGTGCCCATGTCAGCGGCCGAGGAGGTCACGCACCAATCGGTGAGCCCTGGCGCGCGCGGCCGCCGGGATGGGATCTGCGGCCGCCAGTTCCGCGAGGTATGCCCGAACGCGGGCCACCCGCTGGTCGCGTTCCAGCTTCTCCCGTGCGGCCAGCTCCAGCCACGATGACAGGCCCCCCTTGCCGACCCGGGAGCGGATGGCGGCCAGCGTCGCGCTTCCCAGCGTTGCCGAGATCTTCGCGGTAGCCATGTCGCGCCTCCCGACCGAGTAGGATAATAGTAGCATAAGGCACAATCGACGGCAACGCCCTGGGCCGGCGGGGACTTCACCCGCCGCGGCCAGCGCCGCCACGCTGCTACCGCGTCCTGGTCACCTTGGAGAGCCCGCGCGGCCGATCCGGATCCACGTCCCGTGCCCGCGCCAGGTAGAAGGCGAAGAGCTGCCCCGGCACCACCGCGACGATCGGCGAGAGCCACTCGGGCAGCGGCACCGGGAGCCGGATGCGCGTCCGGCCGATGCTCAACAGGTCGTCGCGGTCGGAGATCACGCACAGCTCCGCGCCGCGGAGCTCCGCGGCGCGCATCACCTCGGCCATGCTCTGGCCGGCGCGGCCGTCGGGCGCGATGGCGACGATCGGGAACCCCAGGTCGACCAGGGCCATGGGTCCGTGCAGGAAGTCGGCCGAGCTGTAGGACTCGGCCACGACGTAGCTGGTCTCCTTCAGCTTGAGCGCGACCTCGAAGGCGGTGGCGTAGTTGTAGCCGCGCCCGAGGACCACGCAGCGCGTGATGTAGCGGTAGCGCTCCACCTTGCGCTCGATCTCCTCGGCCAGCTCGAGGGTCGCGGCCACGGCGTCGGGCACGCGCTCGACCTCCTGGCGGCGCGCGACGTCGTCGGCGAGCTCGGCCGAGAGGAGCGCCAGCGCCATGAGCTCGGCGGTGTAGGTCTTGGAGGCGGCCACCGCGAGCTCCTCGCCGGCGTGGAGGTCGAGGCACAGCTCCGCGGCCTGCGCGAGCGGCGAGCCCGGCCGGTTGGTGAGGGCCAGCGTCAGCGCCCCCTGCGCGCGCGCGGCGTTGATCACGGCGAGGATGTCGTCCGACTCGCCCGCCTGCGAGATGCCGATGCACAGCCCGCTGCCCACGTTCGGCGGCGTGCCGTAGAGGGTGTTCATCGACGGCATGGCCAGGGCCACGGGCAGCCGGTTCTGCACGCCGAAGAGGTAGCCGGCGTAGCGGGCCGCGTTGTCCGAGGTACCGCGCGCCGCGATCTGGAGGAACTTCACCTCGCGGCGCCGCATGGCCTCGACCACGGCCTGGAACGGGCCGCGGCCGGCCTGGAGGAGCCGGCGCAACGTGTCGGGCTGCTCGCGGATCTCGTGCTCGAAGTGGGACATGGGGGCATGGTACGGCACGCGGGCCCAGCCCACAAACGGCCCGTGGGGCCAGGGGCCAGCCGACGGCCCGGCGTGCGGCCACACCAGCACCGCCCTCGCGTGCCCGCGTGGCCGACGTCGTGCTACACTGGCCGTGGAGAGTCGACGATGGACTGGAAGGAACGCATCACCATCGATCCCCGGATCTGCCACGGCAAGCCGTGCGTGAAGGGAACGCGGATCTGGGTGTCGCTCGTGCTCGATTTCCTGGCTTCCGGCGAGTCAATCGACGAGATCCTGGGCGAGTATTCCCAGTTGACGCGTGACGACATCCTCGCCTGCCTCGCCTATGGCGCCGAGACCGCCCGCGAGCACTTCGTGCCCATCGCGGTTGGTTCCTCGTCGTGAGGTTCAAGCTCGACGAGAACCTCGGCCCCTCGGTGAAGGCGCTGTTCGCCGGGCGCGGGCTCGACTGCCTGACCGTCCGCGAGGAGTCGCTCGGCGGGGCCCCCGACGAGGAAGTGCTCCGGGCGTCGGTCGCCGAGGGGCGCGTCCTGGTCACGACCGATCACGATTTCGGCAACGTCCTGCAATACCCTCCCGCGAGCACGGCCGGCATCGCGGTGTTGAGTCCTCCCGGCCGCGCCGCGCGGGCCATGCTCGTCCGGCTGGCCCAGACCCTGCTGGCGGCGCTCGAGTCCGGGGCCATTGGCGGCAAGCTCTGGATCGTCGAGCCGGGCAGGATCCGAGTGCACGAGGTCGAGCGGGAGGAGTAGGCGGCGCTTCGCCCCTCGGCCCGAGCGGACCAGGGAGCGGGAGCGGCTGCGGCTGCGGCGACGCCACGGGCCTGCGCCCGGCCCCGGGAATAGCCCGCGCCCGGGCTTGGTTGCACGACGCGGCCCATGGTAGATACTAGCGCTGGCGAGCCGCTGCCGCGGCTGCTCGTACCCACGCCGCACCGGAGACCCGAGGCACATGCAAGACGTCCGCGTCATCAACGAGCTGGTGCAGCGCGAGAGCGCCTTCGCCGACCGCATCCTCACCGAGGTGGCCAAGGTCATCGTCGGCCAGCGCCCCATGGTGGAGCGCATCCTCATCGGCATGCTGACCGGCGGTCACGTGCTGGTGGAGGGGGTGCCCGGGCTGGCCAAGACCATGACGGTCAAGACCCTCTCGGACTGCATGAAGGCGAAGTTCCAGCGCATCCAGTTCACGCCCGACCTCCTGCCGGCGGACATCATCGGCACCGTCATCTACAACCAGCAGAAGGGGGAGTTCACGCCCAAACAGGGCCCGATCTTCGCGAACCTCGTCCTCGCCGACGAGATCAACCGCGCCCCCGCCAAGGTCCAATCGGCGCTCCTCGAGGCCATGCAGGAGCGCCAGGTCACCATCAGCGACTCGACGCACAAGCTGCCGGTGCCCTTCCTGGTCATGGCCACGCAGAACCCCATCGAGCAGGAGGGGACCTACAACCTCCCCGAGGCGCAGCTCGACCGCTTCATGCTCATGATCAAGGTCGGCTACCCGTCGCGCGAGGAGGAGCGCGCGATCATGGACCGCATGACCGGGGCCGCTGAGGTCAAGGCCGAGCCCGTGGCCACGCTCGAGGAGCTGCTGCAGGCGCGCGGGGTCATCAACCAGGTCTACATCGACGAGAAGATCCGCGAGTACATCGTCAACGTGGTCCACGCCACGCGCGAGCCGCGCACCTACGGCCTGCAGGAGCTGGCCGACTTCATCGAGTACGGCGCCTCCCCGCGCGCGTCGATCTACCTCAACCTCGCGGCCCGCGCGCACGCGTTCCTGAAGCGCCGCGGCTACGTGACGCCCGAGGACGTCAAGTCGATCGGCCCCGACGTGCTCCGGCACCGCGTCATCCTGACCTACGAGGCCGAAGCCGAGGAGATCACCGCCGAGGACCTCATCCGGCGCCTGTTCGAGCACGTCGAAGTGCCGTAGGCGGCGGGCGGCCCGAAGCCATGCTGCCCCGCGAGCTGATCAAGAAGATCCGGAAGATCGAGATCTACACCAGCCGGCTCGTGAACGACCAGCTCGCGGGCGCCTACCACTCCGTCTTCAAGGGCCGCGGCATGGCCTTCTCCGAGGTGCGCGAGTACCAGCCGGGCGACGACATCCGCCTCATCGACTGGAACGTCACCGCCCGCATGAACGACGCCTACGTGAAGCTGTTCGTCGAGGAGCGGGAGATGACGGTCATGCTCCTCGTCGACATGAGCGGCAGCGGCCGGTTCGGCAGCCGCAAGCAGCGCAAGCAGGAGCTGGCCGCGGAGATGGCGGCGCTGCTGGCCTTCTCGGCCATCAAGAACAACGACCGGGTCGGCCTGATCGTCTTCACCGACCGGGTCGAGAAGTTCATCCCCCCCAAGAAGGGCAAGAAGCACGTCCTCCGGGTCATCGAGGAGATCCTGACCTTCCGGCCGCGCTCGCGCCGCACCGACCTGCGCGTGGGCCTCGAGTTCCTCGGGCGGGTGGCGCGGCGGCAGTCGATCGCGTTCCTCATCTCCGACTTCGTGGCCGAGGGGTACGAGCGCGCGCTCAAGATCGCCAACCGGCGTCACGACCTGGTGCCGGTGGTGGTGGCCGACCCGCTGGAGGAGGGACTGCCGCGGCTCGGGCTCGTCTACCTCGAGGACGCCGAGACCGGCGACATCTGCGTCTTCGACTCGTCGGGGCCCGAGGCCCGCGAGTACCAGCGCCTGGTGCGCCGGGCCCGCGACGAGCGCGAGGCGCTCTTCCGCAAGCTCAAGATCGACTTCATCAACGCGCGTACCGACCAGCCCTACCTGGGCGCGCTCGTCTCGTTCTTCCAGGCGCGGTGGCGGCGCCTGCGGCACTGACGCATGCGCGCGGCTCTCATCCTGGCGCTCGTGCTCCCGGCCGCGAGCGTTACCGCGCAGCCGACGAAGCGGGCACCGACCAAGGCCGCACCGACCAAGGCCGCGCCGGGCCAGGCGACGCCCGCTGAGGCGGCGCCGGCAGCCGCCTCGGCGCCGACGCCGGCGAGCCGGCCCGCGCCCGCGTCTGCGCCGACGAGCACGCCAGCCGGTGCGCCGGCGAGCGCGCCCGCCACCCAGCCGGAGCTGCCGCCCGACCCCGAGGCGCCCACGGTCTCGGCGCGGCTCGACCGCACCGAGGGGCGCGTCGGCGACGTCTTCCTCCTGACGATCACCGCCGTGCACAGCCGCGCCGTGGCCGTGAACCTGCCCTCGACCCTGGACCTCAAGGCCTTCGCCCTCCTCGAGAAGCTCCCCGAGCTCGACGCCGACCTCGGCAACGGCCGGCTCAAGCGCGACTTCCAGCTCAAGGTCGCGGCCTACGAGACCGGCGACCTCCAGCTGCCGGGCCTCGAGGTGACCTACCTCAACACCCGCGGCGAGGCCCGCACCGTGCGGACCCAGCCGATCGACGTGCGCATCCTCTCGGTCCTGGCCAACGAGAACGATCCGCAGCTCAAGCCCAACGCCGGCCCCGTGCCCGTGCGCCAGCGCGACCTGACCCTCATCTACACGCTCGCCGGGATCTTGCTGGTCGCCCTGGGCGTGGTGGTCGGGTTCGTCCTCCGGAGCGTGCTGCGCGCGCGGGCGCGCCGCGCGGTGCCGCCGCCGCCCCCGCGGCCGGCGCACGAGATCGCGCTCGAGCGGCTCGACGCGCTGCGGGGCACCGACCTGCTCCAGCGCCAGGAGTTCAAGGAGTTCTACCTCCGGCTCTCGGAGATCCTGCGCGAGTACCTGGGGCGCCGCTACGGCTTCCCGGCGCTCGACCTGACGACCACCGAGATCCTGGAGGCCCTGGGCCCGCGCGCCGAGCTCGCGCGGCGGGACGGCGGGCCCGACCTCGGCGCGTGGCTGTTCAGCAGCGACCTCGTCAAGTTCGCCAAGTACACGCCGACCATCACCGAGGCCGCAGGGGCGCTCAGCGAGGGCTACGCGATCGTGGATTGCACGCGGGTCTGGTCCCCGGCCCCGCCCGACAGCGCGGAGACGACGGCCGCCCGTGCCGCCGCGCCCGCCGCCGCCGCCGCCGCGCCTGCGCCCGTGCCTGCGGCCGCCGC